>JAAUUG010000112.1 GCA_012031195.1 Oscillatoriales cyanobacterium SM2_1_8 | reverse complement strand
GGGGGTGGTGGGGAGTCTGGGTTTGGGCAGCGAGCCACTGGTAGCCCGGCGAGCTGGCAATTTCGCGGTAGGTACGATCTTCGCGGTTGTTGTTGAACGCCCGCAACCCGTCGGCGACGATCACCATGCGGGGCCGTTGCCGTTGGCTCAAAATTTCCAAGATTTGCAGACGCATCACCCGAGCGGTGGCGCCGTTGATGCCCAGGTTCAACACCGCCAGACCGGGTTGGCCCCGTGCGGCCAAGGTCTCCTCCAAGACTGTGGGATCGACGCCCCGCAACGCCCGGGAACTGCCCAAAACCATGACATCGTAGGGCCGTCGATGTTTTTGCCCATGCCAATCCACCAAATCCAGTTTTTCGTTGAGGGTGGCATTGTGGAAGTTTTGGCGAGGGGGACGGTCTTCGGCCACCACGGGCAGCGGCTCGGCTGGCCCCACCGCCGGCCGGAGGGCCCGGTCTCCCAGCAACACCAAAGCACTGGTGGCCACCAAGACGATCGCCACCGCCCAGGGTTGGGGGGAAGTGGGGGCCGCCGTCAGCATCCCCAAGCGTTGCCACCAGGGCTGGGGGGTCATGGCTTCGGGTTGGGCATCTTCCGCAGCCACCAATTCTTGGAAGGCGGCCACCGTATCGTTGCCCTCGCCTCCCACCGGCGACTTGGGGGCAGGGGGCCCTCGATGCCCAAGGCCAGCAAATCCACTTCAAAAGTCCACGCGGCGCGTTTTTGATGGCGATGCCGGCCCTTGACCACCAAATTTTGCAGGTATTCCACGCCGGCGGTGCCCCGCAAAATGGCCAAAATCGCCAAGGCCGTGGGGGCTTGCACCGGCTCGGGTTCGCCTTCGCACAACACGCTCAGGCAGGCCAACCGCAACAAAAGTTTGAAACTCCAGTCCTGCAACGCCGGGTGGGCCACCAGCTTCTCGGCGATCGCCGCGGCCGCCACCGCCGCTTCCCCGAGGGGCAAATCCACGCCCAAAGCCCAGCGGGAACCGTACAACTTGATGTGGGCAATGCCTTCCGCTCGCAACGCGAGGGCTGACCCCCCCGCCAAGGCCATCACCAGCCGTTGGGGGGAATCTTCGCGGCAGTGCAGGTACAAGCAGTCTTGCTCTTGCCGCACTTTGGCAAAAGCTGGCACCAGCCATTCCCCAAGGTTGAGGTTGGTCGCAGCGGCCACCGGCAGGGTCTGGGCTACAGTCTCAGATGCATCCATTGGCGATCGCCCCATTCCCCTCGGTTATATCACGAATCCGAACGTTCCCGGAAACTCCGAAAAGCGGCGATCGCGTTGCGCCGTAAGGCTTCTGGCTTGATTCGCCGCAAGGCCGATCCTTGAAATTGTTGTTGCCATTCTGCTTCCGACAGGGCACACAAACTGGCAAAGGTGGGGTGCAAATTGGCAGGATAGGGCTGAAAATCGGGAATTTCGGTGGGTTGGGCAAATCTTTGGTTCCAGGGGCACACGTCTTGGCAAATGTCGCAACCGGCAACCCATCGCTCCATGGACCCGACGATCGCAGGGGGCAGGGCCGAAGCCCGGTTTTCAATGGTGTGGTAAGCCAGACAACGGTTGGCATCGACGACGTAGGGAGTCGCAATCGCTCCGGTCGGACAGGCTTCGAGGCACCGGGTGCAGGTGCCGCAGCGATCGAGGTGGGGCGGGTCTGGGGGCAAAGGCAGGGTGGTGAGGATTTCCCCCAGAAACAGCCAAGAGCCGTATTCCCGGCTGATGACGGTGCTGTTTTTGCCGATCCATCCCAAACCGGCCATTTGCGCCAGGGCTTTTTCGGGAATGGGGCCGGTATCGACGTAGTAGCGGTTTTGGCTATCTGGAAACCGTTGCCCCAACCAAGCCCCCAACTGCTTGAGCCGTTTGCCCAAAACCCGGTGGTAATCGCGCCCCCAACCGTATCGGGAAATCCGCGGGCGATCGGGGGCGTGTTGATGGGGCGTGTAATAGTTGAGGGCTACGCAAATCACCGCCTGCACCCCCGGCAAAACTTGGGTTAAATCCTGCCGCTTGGGATTGGCCATCCACACCATGTCGGCGGCATAACCCAACCGTAGCCACCGCCGCAAATGGGTTGTGGCCAAGCCCACCGCCGGCGTCGCAATTCCCACTTTGTGAAAGCCGACCGCCAAGGCTTGCGCTTTGATTTCCGCCACGCTATCCACCACGGTTTCCCTCCAACCCTCAACCCCATTATAGTCATTTCAAATGTGTTTGCGACAAGCTTGCCCTCACCCCCAGCCCCTCTCCCACGAAGGGAGAGGGGAGTAAAGGCAATCAAAACAATTGCAGTCGTTTCATTCTTAACCAAATTAACTATATAGTCATTTTAATTAAAACCGACACGGTTTTTTCTTGCCCAACGAACGTCTAATAAAACCAATACGGGGGCTTCGCCCCTGCGACCCGAGTTGTTTTGTCTCGTTGCTATGCAAAACAGCTATATCAACCGGTTTCCAGTACAGCTTTCCCGTCGCATCCAGGTCGGTGTAGCGTTTTGTGGGCAAACGGCGGCATTCACCTTGCTCCCCCGTAAAATGGGCCAATCTACCGAGCAAGCCCCATGGAAAACATCGAAGAAAAAGCCAGAGAAGCGGCGGCCCAACAACGGCGCCAAGCCGAGCATCACCAGGAAAACCTCCTGGAGCGGGCTACCGAAAAAATTGGCGGACTCCCCCAGCCCCGTGGCCGAAGAAGCGCGGGAAGCTACCGCCCAACAACGGCTCCAAGCCGAGCATCAAGCCGAGAACCTCCTCGAGCGGGCCGAAGAGCAAGTGCATTCCTAGGCCACGGCTCCGATGCCAAATCAAAAACCCCCAATCCCTGGTGGGCTGGGGGAAATTTGTTGACGGCACCAAAGCCGCAGGGTTATATAGATATTCGGGTAAGTTCGGACATGGGCGTGAAAGGGGGTTTGGGGGTTTCACCCCTGCACCCCTTCTACAGCAGAACGGTTTAGAAGAACGAGAACGGGTTGGGCAACACAATAAAGTTGCTCGCGTTGATTTGTGAAGCTGAAGTATTCTTCAGAACGGCCAACGAGTCGTTGCCGTTGCGCAACAGGATTTCCGTATCTTGACCCGCCGGGCCGCGGGGAGCAATCAGAATATCTTGGAACTGGATGCCCTCAGACAGGGCGATCAAATCCGTCCCCGGCTGAAAATCCAAAATGAAATTCAGTTGGGTGTTCCCCCGCAACACAAACACATCGGAACCGGCACCGCCACTCAACGTATCGTTGCCCATGTCCCCCACCAGGGTATCGTTGCCATCGCCGCCCTCGATGTAGTCATCCCCCTGACCGCCAAAAATCAGGTCGTTGCCTTTGCCGCCAAACAGGTTGTCGCTGCCCTTGTTGCCAAACAGGACATCGTTGCCATCGCCGCCGTCGATGAAGTCGTTGTCTTGGCCGCCGTACAACGTATCGTTGCCCCCCCGACCCAAAATGGTGTCGTTGCCTTGGTTGCCAAACTGCACGTCGTTGTTGTCCGTCAAAACCAACAAATCGGCAGTCGGCGTACCCACCCGCGGTACCGGAGTCTGCAAAAAGAACGGACTGTTGGTGGCTACTTCGTCGTTGTCAACGATCACAATCGAGGCGCGATCGCCCCCAAACTCCCCGCCAAAAGCGCCCGAAACCGACTCCAAATCCAGGTAAAAAACTTCCGTCCCTTCCACTTCGCGATCGTCGTTGATGGGAATGGTGATGGCAAAGTTACGGGCTTCCCGCAAACCGATGTTGCCTTCCGAACCCGGATTTGCCCCAAACTCTACCTCTTGGAACTCAATTTCGGCATAGTCGCCAAAGCGAGCATCGTTGCCGTTCCCCGATTCCGAGTTCGCCGTACCCGCCACTACACTCAGCAGAAAACTTTGCAAGCCAAAGGCTCCGCCCCCTGTGTACCGGAGGTTCACCGTCACCGAGCCAGCCCCTTCGTCTACGGCATACACCGCCGGAAAAAGAGCAATTGACCAGGCGGCGATACTGGCGGCGGCACCGGGTCGTTGTCGGTAATGGTTACGATCGCCGACGAAGGACTGGTAATCCGCCCTTCTCCGGTCACCGCCAAAGAAATGGGCAGAGTCTCTACATCTTCAGGAATGTCATCGTCAAGGATATTGACAAAAAACGTCTGGGACTGCCCCGGCTCCAAGGGGCCGACCGCAAACTCACTGGGGGTAAAGTCTTGACCCAAAATCGCCGTACCGCCGCCAATCCGCAACGTGCCAGCATTTTGATCGGTAGTAGCGTTTTGACCGGTAAGAGGGCCACCCGTAACTACTACCTCAATGACTCTGTCGGTGCCTTCTCTTGCTTCTAAAGGTGAAACTCTTGTGATGCTAAGCGCCATACGTTCCGTTCCTCAGCCCTTCTTAGGTCAACAACAAGCAGCTACCCACCACACAACAACGTTGGGCAGGGCGTTGAATTAGCCTGAATGTCGCGCACATTGTCTACGAACCGGCGAATTTAACCTAGACGAGATATTGAATCCTTAGCTGCCCCTGCAAGCACAAAACCCTTCGGTTTTCTGCATTTGACTTGCGAGCCTGCGGATTCCGGCAGTGCTTACTACCAATTCCTATCTCGTAAAGCAGGGGGCAGTCTATAGGCTTTAACCGTCTTAAAGGAGCCATTCTCTGTGCAATCCCTCGGGATTTGGGCGGAAAGGTTTTGTAGGCAAAAGCGCGATTCTGGGTGGCCGCGCTGATTGAAATTTTCAAGGTATCGGCAAATACCTCAGGTTTTGTGCAAGCAGCCTTGTCCGAAAGGCTTTGTTCAAACGCATTGGGCGCTTGGTACGCCATCTCCATACGCAATTTCCAAACGACTTCTAGGCAGTAGGTTTCGGTGAATCTCTGGTGTAAGCCGCTGGCGGATTTGCCTGATGGTTGTTGCGATTCGGGCGTTCCACGAGACTACCAAACTATCGTAAAGAGCTATTCTGGGCAAACAAAACTATGGCTATTATCGTTGTGACTCCCGGTGTGAGGCTAACGTTGGGTACGCCCGACAGCGATACGATCGTGGGGACCCCGCAAGGGGATGAAGTTCGCGGTCTCGATGGCAACGACAGTATCGTTGGCAATGAAGGCAATGACACGCTCTATGGCAACGTTGGCAGCGACACGCTGATGGGCAACGCTGGAAACGACTCGCTGTTTGGCGGTCAAAATGAAGATTTGCTGATGGGCGGGGTAGGAGACGATGCCCTGTTTGGCAACAAAGGCAAGGATTTTCTGTTTGGAGAAGTTGGCAACGATACTCTTTTTGGCGGTCAAGACGATGACTACCTGGAAGGGGGTGAGGGCAACGATGTCTTGTTCGGAGATTTCGGCAACGACACCGTGGTGGGCCCCGGCAACGATATTTTTGTGATTGCACCGGGTCGCGGCACCAACATCATCAAGGATTTTGTTAAGGGACAGGACAAAATCGGGCTTCAAGATATTCTGTTCTCCGATCTTCGGATTGTTCAGGATGGGGTTACCAACGTCGCCACCATCTTTTCAGTCAGCGGCGAACAGCTCGCCATCCTGGAAAACTTCAACAGCGTGTTGGGTCTGGACGATTTCACCAGCCTGTTGAGTGCTTTGAGCACGCCGGTGTCGCCGGTTAACCCCAGTCCAATTTTGCCCGGAGCACCGGGGAATTTGGGGGTTGTGATCGATCGCCTGAGCAATTTCAGTCCTTACTTCGGCAACGGTCGGAGCACCTTTACCCGCAACCTCAGCGATCCGCAGCGGGCGCTGATCGAGAATTTCCAAGTGGGAAACGATGTATTGCAGTTGGGGGACAGCGGCCCCTTCGTGCCAGAGTTGTTCCGCTTGACGACCGTGCCTGCTCGCCCTGGTCTGGGTCAGTCGGGAACCAACGTAGGCGCCATTGAATTCAACTACAACGGCAGCGGCCAAACCCGGGTGACTGGCATTACCAGCATTCCCCAGCCCAACCAAGTAAAACTGGGGACGGTGGTAGCTCCCAACACCCCGCCATCGGGAAATTTTGTGGCTACGGGCACGTTCCAGCAAACCGGGAGTTTGATACTTGGCTCCGGTTCGATCGATGCTTCGGGCAGTGTGGGCGGCAACGATGTCATTGTCGTCAATGGGGAAAACGGCGCCCGTGTCATTGCGGGGGCGGGCAACGACAGCGTGTTGGGAGCCAATACCGCTGAGGTGGGGGATACCATTTTGGGCGGCGAAGGGAACGATACCGTCCGGGGCTTTGATGGTGATGACTCTTTGGACGGCGGTTCGGGGAACGACCTGCTGGTCGGCGGTGCAGGAGACGATGTGGTGTTGGGGCAGACCGGCGACGATACCTTGTTGGGGGGTGCCGGCAACGATACGCTGGATGGCGGTGTCGGAAACGATTCCCTGGAAGGCGAAGCAGGCAACGATTATTTGATTGGCGGCGACGGCAACGACACCCTCAACGGCGGAGCCGGCAGCGATACCCTGGTGGGGGGCACCGGTGATGACATCCTGGATGGGGGAACGGGCAGCGACACCCTGTTTGGCGGCACCGGTCGCGATGGTTTTGTGATTCCGAGTGCGGCTCCGGCCCTTGGCGATGTGAACACCATTGCCGATTTCAATCCGGCGGAGGACTATATCGTTTTTGATGGCGACCCACGGAGCCTTCTGATTTCGCAAGTGGGAGCCGACACAGTGATTTCGTACCCGGTGGCGGGTCAATCCCCCCAAGCGGCCGTACGGATTGTGAACACCAATGCCAATGCAGTAGCCTTTAGCCGCACCCCGCGGCCGGGAGTCCCGCCCGAAGTGCCGGGTGGGGAGTTGGTGAGCATTATCACCCTGTTTGGTCTGGTGACGGAGCCAGGGGTGGGCTTCAACACGGGGGTGATCGAGCTGCGCCGCTCCACCACGACGGGCAATTTGTCGGTACGCCTCAACATTGGCGGGACTGCGGTGAATGGCGTGGATTACACCGTAGATCTGTTTGATGCTCAAGGCAACAAACTGGTGCCGATTCTGGCCGGTACCAATGTAACCGTGACCATTCCCGATGGGGAGAATGCGGTGTACCTGCGGGTGGTGCCCATCGAAGAGGCGATCGGCGAACAACCCCCGGAAACCATTGTGGTGAGTGTGGTGGATGCCTTGGGCTACCGCATTTCCGTCGAAAATCCTGCGGCTACGGTGCAGTTGTTGGATAGCCCGGACACAGGGGATGTGGGCAACGTGACGTTCTTCCCCGGCACACCCGTGGACGATATTGTGACCGGGAGCAACGGCAGCCAGCGATCGCTCGTCCACCAACCGATACCAACCAGTGCTGCCAGCAGCGCAACCGACAGCACCGCCCCCCATCCAGAAGATTTCGGTTTCGTCGGGGAAGCGATCGGAGAGGGGGAAGCACTGGAGGGTGAACCGACGCGGGGCGATACGGCAACGGTTGCAGCGGCGGCGGCGGGGTTGTGTCGTGGCTGGGGTAGACGTGCTGGAGCAGCAGGGGCAACGGCATGGGTCGCTTGCTGAGAAATCGGGGGCACGGCGTTAGGGACGGCATTGGGCATGGCATTAGGCATGACATTGGGCATGACATTGGGCATAGCATAATTGGAGCGGCATACCCTAATGCCTGCATCACCTCCATCGCGGATTGGAAGCGATCGCCCGGATGGGGAGCCAGCATCCGTTCTAGCACAGTCGCCAACTTGGGACTTACCGATACCCGCGATCGCCAACCCCCCGGTGGGCAACTCATAATCTCTGTTGGCTCTTTTCCCGTCAGCAACACCACTGCTGTCATCGCCAGAGCATACAGGTCGCTGTGAGGATACACATCCCCCTCCTGCATCTGTTCGTCAGGAGCATAGCCCACCTTGCCCAGACGGGTCACTGTCGCAGGTAATTCACCTGCCCGCACAAACTCCGAAGCCGCAACGGCAGCAACCTTTACCCCACCAAAATCAATTAATACAGGCAGTTGGTCGGAATAGCGCAGAATCAAATTATCGGGTGAAATATCTCGGTGAATCACGCCGATGGAATGCAGGTAATGCAACACAGGCAACAGTTGCGAGAGGAGTTGCGAAATTTCTGCTTCGTTGAAGGTCAATCCCTGTACCTTACGGGCACTCAACAGTTGCCGATAGGTTTGCCCGTCTACATAATCCTGCACCAAAAACAGGTGTCCCTGCTGATCGAAATTTGCCTGAAACATCTCCCGAAAACGTGGAATTTGGGGATGTTGCAACCGATATAACACCCCGGCTTCCCGTTCAAATAATTCCTTTGCCTTACGCAGCGATTGGGTGCCATGCACCTGGGGCGCAAATTCCTTCAAGACACAGGCTTCATTAAATCGATGGATGTCTTCTGCCAGGTAGGTTCGTCCAAAGCCTCCGTGACCGATTTCCCGCTGAATGCGGTAGCGATCGCCCAACATCATGTCCACATAGACACCCTGCTTGGGCGGGGGTGCTAATTTCTCC
>JAAUUG010000111.1 GCA_012031195.1 Oscillatoriales cyanobacterium SM2_1_8 | reverse complement strand
GAAATGACTATAGCTGTAAATAACTTGGTGAGGACGGGGTGCAGGGGTGAAACCCTGTCTGGGGGCTGCGCCCCCAACCCCCCTTTTCCTTGGATGTCCGAACCTACCCGAATGTAGCTATAAAACTCAAGGCATTAGCGCGCGTTTGAGGCCCAGCACCACCAACACGTTGGCAAGGGTGAGCAAACTTTCTGCCGCCCCGTGGAGCACATCCACATTGGCCAGCGAAGTTCCGTAGACCCGTTGCGCGTACAGACCCACGGGAATGGTTACGGCCACAAACACCAACGTACCGTAAAACCCCCACAGGGTGAGGCGGGGCATCCGGCCCGAGCGGGTAGCAAACCACAAAAATGCCAAATAGGGGAACAACGACAGCCCAAACAACGTGTTGTCTAGCACGGCTTGGCCCGCTCCCGCCAGAGGAGGTATGCCCCCCCAGCCAACGTGGTATTGCCCACCAAAGTCAAAACGGCCTGCAGCGATACCAACCAACCCAAAGCCGGGGCATTGTCAAAAAAGTGCCAAGTACAGGCACACAGAGCACTCGCCAGCGCCGGCAACATGCCGTAGGCGATCGCCCGCCAGCCGGGGACACGGGCCCCATATTGCCAAGCCAAGATTATCGCCAAAGCCCATTCCAAAACGCTGGCCAGGTGAATCCACCAAGTAGGGATCGACAGAGCGTGCACAAAGGGATTGGGATAAAGAACAGCCGCATTGTAACGCGGGCCACAGGGGTATAATGCTAACCTGCACCGCTGTTCGCGCGAACAGCGGCGCTAGCGCCGCAAAAGGGGGGATTTTCGACAGTTGGACACAAATATTCAGCAATTGATTCGGGATGTGCCCGATTTTCCGCAGCCAGGGGTGGTTTTTCGCGACATTACCCCGGTTTTGGCCCATCCCGACGGGTTGGACACTTTGATCGAAGGGTTGTCCGCGCCGTTTATGGGCATCGGCATTGCGCTGGTGGTGGGCATTGAATCGCGGGGGTTTATTTTGGGCGCACCGGTGGCTCGCCAACTAAATTGCGGATTTGTGCCGGTGCGGAAGCCGGGCAAGTTGCCCTGCGCCACCTACAGCGTCGAATACGCTTTGGAGTACGGCACCGATCGCCTGGAGATGCACCAAGATGCGATCGCCCCTGGGCAACGGGTGTTGATTGTGGACGACGTGATTGCCACGGGGGGGACAGCCGGTGCCGCCGCCAAATTGATCGATCAAGCCGGTGGCAAGCTGGCGGGGTTTGCGTTTGCGATCGAATTGATGTTCTTGAACGGGCGGCAAAACCTGCCGGAAAACGTGCCCGTGGTTTCGTTGTTGTCCTATTCCTGAAGCCCTATGGGTCGCGACACCCTGGCCTTTGCCGCCAAACGGTTCCTGCAAGCCCTGGTGGTCATTTTCCTGGTATCGATTCAGAGCTTTTTGCTGCTGAAACTCTCGCCGGGGGATTGTTTGGCGGACATCAAATTGAGCCCCAACGTGCCCCGGGCGTTCTTGGCCGCGGAACGGGAAAGGCTGGGCTTCGATCGCCCGATTTGGGAACAATACGGCCGGTGGTTCGGCAGCGCTTTGCAGGGCAACCTGGGGCGATCGTGCCAGGGCAATGCACCGGTGTTGCCCCTGATCGCCCAGCGGGCGGGGGTTACGGTATTGCTGTCGGTGCTGACCCTGTTCACCACTTGGGCGATCGGGATTCCCCTGGGCATCTATTGTGCGGTGCGCCAAAACACCACGACGGATCGTCTGATTCAAGTCATAAGCTACTTTTTGCAGGGAATCCCCTCCTTTGTCTTCGCCATTTTGGTGTTGCGGTTTGCCCAAAGCACCTCCCTGTTTCCGGTGGGGGGCTTCACCAGCATTGATTTTGGCGATTTGCCGTGGTGGGGTCAAATTTTGGACATTTTGCACCACCTGGCTTTGCCGACCTTGACCCTCACGGTGCTGGGTTTTGCCGGATTGCAGCGGTTGATGCGGGGAAAGTTGTTGGATGTGCTGCAACAAGACTACGTGCGCACCGCCCGGGCCAAGGGATTGCCGGAATATCGGGTGATCTACGTCCACGCCCTCCGCAACGCCATCAACCCCTTGGTGACCCTCCTGGGCTTTGAACTGGCGGGGTTGCTGGGGGGCTCGTTCATCACGGAATTCTTTTTCGGTCTGCCGGGGTTGGGGCGGCTGTTGTTGGATGCGGTACGGCAAAAAGACGTGAACTTGGTAATGGCCGGGTTGATGATGGGCACCATTTTGCTGGTGCTGGGGAATTTGGTGGCCGATGTGTTGTTGAAATGGGTCGATCCCCGGATCCAGCTCGAAGATTTGAACCGTACTTAAACAGGCCCCCCAAGCTCGTCCCCCCTCGCCGCCCCGAAATCCTCCAAGCGGGGGATTTTCACTCACCGTTTGTACGCGAAACTTAACAAACCCAACAAGGAACGGCAGCCCGTTGCCGCCCTTGGGATCCAAAGCTTGCCGAGACCCGCTGGGGAGCACCTGGCCGCTTTCCTGCCGTTGGTGAAATTGGGCTGGCGCCGACCGGTTCAAAACCAAGCCATTTTGAGCGGATATTTTGAGCCAACTGGGCAAAAAGTTGGGGCTCCCTGCCCCTCAAAGCCTCCCCCCGCCCCCGAAAAATCTGCACCAACCTATCCAAACAAATGCCAAAGAATTGAGTATATCTACTCACAATTCACGGAAGCCCATCGGGGCCTTGATCGGCAATTTGACCGGCAATTTGACTGGCAACTTACCCAACCCTCTGACCAGGAAATCCCTGGAGCGGACGCCCTCTCCGATCGCCCCCCCTAGCCATTTTGTTGGGACATCTCTGGCACAATTCCTTGACGTAATTCTTTAACGCAATTCTCAGGATGCCAAGCCCCAAGAAAAAAACGTTCATCTCCCTTTAACTTTTCCGGACAATCTGCCATAATGTTGCCAGAAAAGTTAGGGGTATACAATCCTAGCCTAATCGAATCGCCCCCATGGTGGAAAAAGAAGCGGCTTTACAAAAAGTAACAATTAGCCAAAACAGCTATAAAATCCAGATTGGGCACTGGCAGGGCCAGCTTGCCAAGTCAACTTGTAAAGCTAGCGTGCAAAGCCAACTTGTAAAGGTTGAAGCAAAGAGAGGGGGCAATTTCAAGGGGAGCCCGATTTGATGGGTGCATTAAGGTGCCCAGCCATGAAGCGAGTGCTCAGGAAGCGAGTGTTCAGGAAGAAATCGGTCATGAAGTGTTCCGCAATGAACCCTCAGGCGGTTTTCTCTGTCCCTAGATAGCACAAAACCGGTATCCAATGCCTGGTATCCAATGCCCAGTGTCCAATGTTCGGTATTCAATGAAGAGCGCAGAAGTGTCGTCGCGAGGTTGTGGGGTTCCATGTTCCCGACTTCCGATGTCACCGCTGGGGATAGGAAAGCCAAGCCGTTCCAGCAGCGCCGCAAACGAGTCTCAAACGAGATAAAGCCTTAGATAAGCCTTTGGAGGTAGGGATATGTCAAAGAAGATCGAAACCGAAACCAAGCCCACCGGGCGGGCCGCGCGTCCGGCGGGTGCTTCCGAGGATATGGTTCGTACCTACCTGCATGAAATTGGTCGGATTCCGTTGTTGACCAACGAGGAAGAGATCGTCTACGGCAAGCAGGTGCGGCAACTGTCGGAGATTGTGCAGGTACAGGAAACCTTTTTGAAGGATTACGAGCGCCTGCCCACGCCGCAGGAATGGTCGGAGGCTTCGGGTTTGGCGCCGGAAAATTTGGATCGAGCGATCGCCGTGGGGACGCGGGCGAAGCGGAAGATGATTGAAGCCAACTTGCGGTTGGTGGTGTCGGTGGCCAAGAAGTACCAAAAGCGCAACTTGGAGTTGTTGGATTTGGTGCAGGAGGGGACGCTGGGTTTGGAGCGGGCGGTAGACAAGTTCGATCCCACCAAGGGGTTCAAGTTTTCGACCTATGCCTACTGGTGGATTCGGCAGGCGATTACCCGGGCGATCGCCCAGCAGGCCCGTACGATTCGGTTGCCGGTGCACATCACCGAGAAACTGAACAAGATCAAAAAGGCGCAACGGCAGTTGTCGCAGCGCTTGGGGCGGGTCGCTACGGCGGCGGAGGTGGCGCAGGAATTGGACATCAAGGCTGAGCAGGTGCGGGAATGCCTGTCGTTGGCACGGCAGCCGGTTTCCCTCGATTTGAAAATCGGCGACAACCAGGATACCGAGTTGGCGGAGTTGTTGGAGGATCGGGGGCATTCGCCCGAGGTCTATGCCACCAACGAATCGCTGCGCAGCGACATCGAAGCGATGCTGGCGGAGTTGACCCCTAAGCAGCGGCAGGTGATGGTGCTGCGGTACGGCTTGGAGGACGGGCAAGAGATGTCGTTGGCGGGCATCAGCAAGCGTCTGGAACTGAGCCGGGAACAGGTGCGGCAGTTGGAGCGGCAAGCGCTGGACAACCTCCGCAAACGCAAAACCCGCATGGTGGAATACCTCGCCAGCTAAAGTGTGTCCCGCACGGAGGGACTGGCCTATGGCTTTCCCTCTCCCTGGCCCGCTGAGCCTGCCGAAGGGGGGGGAGGGGGCAACACGGCCAGGAAGCGCGCCCTCATGAACTCAATACCAGTGGAGGTTGACCAAAACACAGCCCAAAAAGACCAACTGGGCGGTGAGGAAAAACAGGTAGAAGACAGCTCGGCGGTTGAATACGGTCAGCATCAGCCCAACCGATTTGAGGTCGATGGTGGGGCCAAACACCAAAAAAGCGAGCAAAGAGCCGCTGGTAAATGCGGAAGAGAAGGAAAGGGCAAAGAAAGCATCTACGGTGGAACAGATGGACACCAGACCGGCCAGGAGCAACATGGCCACCACCGAGCTGATGGGCCCCCGACCGAGGGTCAAAATCAAATCTCGGGGCAACCAGATTTGCACGATCGCCGCGATCGCGCTGCCCAACACCAACAATCCCCCCAGCTCCCGCAGTTCCCCCAAGCTGTTTTCGATGAACAACCGCCAGCGGTTGGGCTTGAGGTAGGTGGACAAGGGCTGGCGATCGCCCAAGAAGAACATCCCCGTGGGCACAGGACTGCGGGCCGCTTCTTCAGCCGCAAAGAGGGTAGCCCGCACTTGGGGTTGCAGGTAGGGGGTCATGTCTTTTTGCAGCCCAAACAAACACCCCAAAATTACGGCGACGGCCAAGGACATGGCCACCCGCAAAAAGACAATTTCCGGGCGATCGCGAAACGCGATCCAAGTTGACCAAATCACCACCGGGTTGATGGTGGGAGCCGCCAACAAAAAGCCAACGGCCACAGACATTGGCGCCCGCTTGGCAATCAGGCGCCGGGCCACGGGCACGTTGCCGCACTCGCACACCGGGAACAGAAAACCCAAGATGCCCCCCGCCAAAGCCCCCAAGAATGGCTGGGTCGGCAAGCGATCCACCAACTTCTCTTCGTTCACAAACAGAAGCAGCGCGCTGGAGAGCAAAACCCCCGCCAACAGAAAGGGAATGGCCTCCACCAACAAGCTCAAAAACAGGGTGAAGGTGCCGGAAATGGCTGCCATGGAAAACCCGTAACCGTAGGTTAGACCCGCGCCGGGAGGGCGGCACTGGGCGTTTCCAATTCAGGGTAGAGGGGAAATTGCCGGCACAGCTTGGCAACCCGATCCCGGCACTGGATTTCGATTTCGGGGTTTTCCGGGTGCTGAAGGCGATCGGCGATGATGTGGCCCACTTCCTGAAACTCGGCGTTCCCCAGACCGCGGGTGGTCATGGCCGGCGTCCCCAACCGGATGCCGCTGGTCACAAACGGCGATTCGGGATCGAACGGTACCGTGTTCTTGTTCGCCGTAATCCGAATTTCATCGAGCAGGGCATCGCCCACCTTGCCGGTCATGGCGATCGAGCGCAGATCCACCAAACACAGATGGTTGTCGGTGCCCCCCGAAACAATTTTGAAGCCCCGCGCCTGAAGTTGGGCCGCCAAGGCTTGGGCGTTGGTCACCACTTGGCGGGCATAATCCCGGAATGCCGGTTGCAGCGCTTCGCCGAAGGCCACCGCCTTGGCCGCCACCACGTGTTCGAGGGGGCCGCCCTGGGTACCGGGAAACACGGCTTTGTCCAGCTTCTTGCCAAGCTCGGGGTCACGGGTCAGAATCAGACCGCCCCGCGGCCCCGCAGGTTTTGTGGGTGGTGGTGGTGACCACGTCGCAGTGGGGCACCGGGTTCGGATGCACGCCGGCCGCCACCAACCCGGCAATGTGGGCCATATCCGCCAACAGGTAGGCCCCCACCTCATCGGCGATCGCCCGGAATTTGTCAAAGTGGATGGTGCGGGAGTAGGCAGAATAGCCGCAAATCAGCAACTTGGGTCGGTGCTGCCGGGCCAATTCGGCGATCGCCTCATAGTTCAGCGCTTCGGTGTCGCGATCCACGCCGTAGTGAACCACCTCAAACCATTTCCCGGAAACGTTGACCGGCGAGCCGTGGGTGAGGTGACCGCCGTGGGCCAAATCCATCCCCATAATTTTGTCGCCGGGCTGCAACAAGCTCAGAAAAACCGCAAAATTGGCTTGGGCCCCAGAGTGGGGTTGCACGTTGGCCGCCGCCGCCCCAAACAATTGCTTGGCCCGCTCGATGGCGATCGCCTCGATTTCATCGACAAACTGGCAACCGCCGTAGTAGCGTTTCTGGGGCAAACCCTCGGCATACTTGTTCGTGAGGACGGTGCCTTGGGCCGCCATCACCGCCAACGAAGCGAAGTTTTCGCTGGCAATCAGTTCAATGTTGTTCCGCTGCCGCTCCAGTTCCTGCCCCACCAACCGGGCGATCGTCGGGTCTACCTGCGCAAGGTGTGTCCAAGGCCCCAAGTCTGCCACAAGCTCTGCTCCCAAAATCCTTGGCTATGTTAACACAATGCCCCACCCCGCCCGTTTAGGGGCGACCCAGCCGCCGCCGCGCAATCAGGGAAACCATGCGTTGCCGCTGCTCGACGGTGAGGATTTCCCGCATTTCCAACACCCGCTCAAACTGCAGGCGCTCGGCCTCTTGGCGCAACCGCTGCATCTCCTCAAATTTGCGGATGAGTTCGCTGGGGGGCACCTCCTGCGCCATCAAGCCGGCCATTTCTTGGTACAGGGTCTCTGCCTTTTGCACCAAGTCCCGCTGCCGCTCCAGGGAAGACCTTTCGCGGTTCCGAAGCTGGAGCAATTGTTGCTTTTGGCTGGAGGTGAGTTTCAGGACTTCTTCTTCCCGATCGCGACGGGGTTGGCTCCATCCCTCCGCCGCCACCAACGAGCCAGCCACAACCAGCAGGCAGCAGGCTTTACGGACGTTCACTACGGTCAAAATCCACATCCACATAAAAAGTCTCGGCAAAGGAAAGGGAAGCGCTCCATTCCTCCAGGATCGCATTTTCCAAACGTTTCGATTCGGCCAGGGCGATCGCCCGCCGTTGACAGACCCACCAACCGGTCGCCAAAGTGGCGAGCAACAACCCCGCCATGGCCCCCAGGGACAGTCGGGACGTCAGCCGGGCCTGCCACGGGGGAGGCAAAGCCGCTACCGCGGCCATCAACCGCACTTCCGCATTGGCCGGGGCTGGGGGGGGCATCGGTTTGTGGTGCTGCAAAAAACGCACCAAATCGCGATCGTCGTTCATGGCTCTATCCCCTGTGCTTCCAAGTATTGACGCAAAGCCTGGCGGGCGTGGAACAACCGTGATTTTACGGTACCCACCGGAATCCCCAAAACGATCGCCACGTCCTTTTGCGGCAGGTTTTCGAGATCGTGCAGCACCAACACGCTGCGCCGCTCAAAATTGAGTTGGGCCAACCCCCGCATCACCGCATCCTGATGGTGCAATTGGGTTAACGGCGACGGCTGCCCCCCCGCGCCACCACCGCATCCGCCAGGGTTTGCAAATGTTCCGGATCGGTATGCACCTGGCGCGCCCGCCCCCGGGCCAACTCCCGCCGGCGATCGCAGGCCACGTTCCAGGTGATGCGGTACAACCACGTGGAAAACTGCGCGGTTTGGCGAAAATTTTTCAGCCCTTTCCAGGCGCGCAAAAACACTTCTTGCACCAAATCATCGAGGGCATCGGCGCCACAAAGTTGGTACAGGGTGGAGCGAACTTTGGTGACGTGCCGGCGGTACAACGCGGCGAAGGCTTGGCGATTGCCCGCCAAACACTGGGCGATGTGGTACGCATCGGCATTGGTGCACCCCCCATCCATAGGTTCTCTGGCCTCGATTGTCTGGGTTCCCGTGCGCTGCATGATTTGTTGTACCATTTTGCCCTCGGCCGGTCACGTTCCTGGGAAACTTCGACACCGAGACGTCCGGGAAGGTTCATCCGCCAGCAAGCCCATCCGGGCCCGTGCCAAGGAGCCACCTCGAACCAAACTTATAGTCATTTCAAATGTGTTTGAGACAATCTTGCCCTCACCCCCATCCCCTCTCCCTACCTGGGAGAGGGGAGTAAAGGCAATCAAAACAATCGTAGTCGCGCCATTTTTTAATTAAATTGAC
>JAAUUG010000110.1 GCA_012031195.1 Oscillatoriales cyanobacterium SM2_1_8 | reverse complement strand
TGGTGGCACCTGGAGGCCGGCAAGGATGTGGATCGCTTTGCCCGGATGTTGGTGGAAACCGCCCGCACCCTCTCCCCCAACTCACGATCGCCGATGGCATTGTCGGCCACGAAGGCAACGGCCCCAGCAACGGCGAACCCCGCTTTTTGGGATTTTTGGGGGCTGCCACCGACGTGTTTGCCCTGGATTTGGCTTTGGTACAATGCCTGGGGGTAGACCCCGCCGCCATTCCCACCCTCCAAGCCGCCGCCCAATTGGGTCTGGCGCCGACCGCATTGGATTGGATGGGTGCCCCCCTCTCCGAATTGCAGGTGCGGGATTGGCGTTTGCCGGCGGAATTGATGCCGATTGATTTTGGACTGCCGCGGGTGCTGCGTTCCACCCTCAAACACCTGTACATCCGCTACATCAAGGAGCCCCTAAGTGCTTACACCGGTACCCCATCGCGAACGTAAACAGACGGCCCTGGAACGGTTGCTGGCGATTGTGGCTCGGTTGCGATCGCCCGAGGACGGCTGCCCTTGGGATCGGGCCCAAACCCCCCACTCGTTGATTCCCTACATTTTGGAAGAGGCCCACGAGGTGGTAGAGGCGATCCGGGGGGGAGATCCCAAAGCGATCGCCGAAGAGTTGGGGGATTTGTTGTTGCAGGTGGTTTTGCAGTCGCAGATCGCCGAGGAAACCCAAGATTTTGACATTGGCGATGTGGCTACCCACATTGGCGATAAGCTGATGCGTCGCCATCCCCACGTGTTTGGCGAGGGGGAGGTGACAGATGCCGAAGCCGTTCACCGCCAATGGGAAACCATCAAAGCGATGGAAAAGGGCGAGGATCCCGCCCAAGCCCTGAGGTTGGCCCCCAAGCTGGAAAACTGGCGCGATCGCTGCCGCCGTTGTTGGCCGCCACCCGCATTTCCGAAAAGGCCGCCGCCGAGGGCATGGAATGGGAAGACATTGCCGATGTGTGGGCCAAATTTGACGAAGAGTTGGCGGAATTTCGCTACGCCCTCAACCACCAAAGCCGCGCCGAACAATTGGCGGAACTGGGGGACATTTTCTTTTCCTTGGTGAATGTGGGCCGTTGGTACGGGTTGGATGCCTCCACGGCCCTGCACCACACCAACCGTAAATATGCCCAGCGGGTGGCCCGGATGGAAGCCCTCAGCGATCGCCCCCTGAGTGAACTCACCTTGGCGGAGTTGGACGCCTTCTGGCGCCAAGCCAAAGCCCAGATGGCGCCGGAATGTGAAAGTTTGTAACGGAAGCGATGGTGCCCTGAGAAATCCGTTATTGTAGGCACAGGTACAAAACCTGTAGAAGAAAAGCAGGATAAACCACTTGGGAAGTTGGGATTGTACCTCAAAAGATTCATCAATCTCCTTCTGAAAAGTATTCTTGAGAAATGCTCTGAAGAAATACTCTGAGAAGTTCTTTTGGTAGAGTCTTAGCCTAGAGTTTTCACTCTGCCCCAACTACCCAAACAGCACTTTCTCGCTTTGATCTTAATTTTATCTTGGTGTTCTCAGTTCCAGTTCTGGTTTGATTTGCCAGCTTGAGTCACCGGGCCTGTGGGTGCTGGTCTACACGACAGTTGAGTTTTTAGTTGGTTTTTTGCTGCTTGTCGATGAATCCAGAACTTTCGTGGGTTGGGTTTGCGACCGGTTGTTTCGCCTGGTATTCCGGCAAGCAGTTTTTTCTGGATTGTCTCCTGTTGAATCCTGTTTTGGGATTCAGTGAGTTCTTTGCATCATGTTCTGTCGTTTGTCCTGTCATTTGTCCTGTCATTTGAGGGAGTTGATATAGATATTGCCGAGCTTGTTTCTCAGCTCAGTGATTTCAGTGATTCTCGGCTCAATAATCTCTGGTCTCATAATCTCTGGCAAAGGCACAGTCCTGGCTGGGAGGTTCTGTTGAAGAGAACTGCAGGGAGTCCACACAGCTCTTGTGATGTTGCCCTAGACTTGGGTATCCGTCGATTTTCCTGGTGCCGTTTGCGTTTTGGCTGCCGTTCGGATACAACAGTCCGTGAAGTCGAAGCGATCGCCGTTTGCAAGTCTCGTTGGCTCTTGATGGGAAGCCTCCCATAGAAAATGGAGTGGATGGCATGGTGAAAGCCACAATTGGCAAAAGCCATAGGTCACAGCTCATTTTGGGTTATAAAAGAGAGGCTAAAAGCGAAAAGCAATCCTGCTGAAAGCGAAAAACAATCATAGAGAAGCGCTGCGCAAGGGCAGAAATGTTTCCGGTTTCCGGCTGACTTCTCCCGAAGTTTCGGGAAAATGTGAATAGATAGGGTCGCCAACAGGAACGGTAGAAAAACAGAGTGCCATAGCTTAAGAAAGCTTTGGGAAAACTCTGTGCAGGAATCACGGCCACGATTGCCTCCGGTTGAGGTGGGCTATCACAGAGCATCAATATAATGTGGCGCTGCAGTTCTGCTTCCAGAAGACATTCTGGCATAAAGTTCATGTTCTTTGTCAGTATAGCTATATTCGGGTGGGTTCGGACATCGAAAGAAAAGGGGGTTTGGGGGCTACGTCCCCAGCTAGGGGTTTCCCCCCTGCACCCCGTCCTAACCAAGCTATTTACAGCTATAAATTGGGCCGAAGATTGGGCTGAGGTGGTTTGAGTTTTTTGAGCGTGTTATCAGAGTGTTCGATTTGTTTTTGGGCTGGTTGATTTGGTGTCTTGTTGATTTAATGTTCGGTTCATGCTTTGAGCCTCGTATTGAAGCCTGGGCATCCAGGAGTCCCCTTGGCTTTTGGGGATGCGGACTTCAGCGAGCTACCGGAAGGGCAAGGGGTACTGGGTGTTTCTTGCCCTTCTTTTATGGTTCATGTCCCCCGATCGGCGTAGGATGGGGGGAGGGATAGGAATTTGGTTATGCAAAAGACACAAAGCTTGGGCTGTTGGGTGCTTGGGGCCGCTGTGGCGATGGGGACGGCTGCCCTTCCCGCCTTGGCCAATCCGGTGACGGTATTTGGCGATCGGGGGCTCACGGCAGGGTTTGACTTGGGCTTGGATACGGCCAACGGTACCCGCAATTGGGCACGGGTGGGCAACGACGGTTTGTGTTTGAATTACCCTGGGGGGCAAGCTTGGGGGGCTGCGTTTGTGACGGTGGGGACACCTCGCCGCACCGGCCGCACCGGCCGCGACCTTTCGGCAACGCGCACCCTGTCTTTTGAAATGAAGGGACAGCGGGGCAACGAGAGCGTTCAGGTGGCGATCAAGGATGCCACCGATGCCGACAACGGTCAGGAAACCCGGGTACCGGTAACCAACCTGACCACGGCTTGGAAAAAGTACGATATTCCGCTGGCGCAGTTTCGTACCGCCGATCTGAAGGCCGTCTATGTGCCTTTCCAGGCGGTGTTTGGCAACGCGCCGGCCAACGTGTGCGTACGGAACATCCGCTACGGGAACTAGCCCAATGTTGGCATGGGGGTGGATTGGCGCCTTCGTCTTGCTGGTCGGGGGAGCGGCTTTTTTCGGGCCGCTGCTCCAGTTGCGGCGTTTGGTCTTGCGTTACCCCCAATACCAAATGGTGCCGGAATCGGAGGTACCGGAATGGCTGCAGCAGTTTTTGAGTGGCCCCTGCAGCCAACTGGAGGCGTTGGGTTTTGCGAAGGTGGGGTGGTTGCGCCTCGATTTGCCGACCGATCGCCAGACTTACCGGGCGGTGCTGCACCATCCCCTTGCCGAAACCTATGGCGCGGTGGGGGCGCTCTGCCCTGCCGAGCTCCTGCAGGCGTTTGAAGTCTATTTCTCCAGCGTTGCGGTGGGGGGGGCACTCTTGCTGACGGCCAACGGTCGCCGTCATTTGTTTTTGCAGGAGCCGCCCAACGTGCAACTGGACGATCCCTATGTGGGAACGATCGCCGCCCAGTGGGAGCATCACCAGCAACGGTGCCAAGCCTGGGGTACCGAATTCCTGCCGCAGACGTTGACGGAGTACCAGCAAGCCTGCGCCGAGAGCGATCGCCAGGCCCTCGACCTCCTGATCGACCAAAAACTCTTGCGGCGACAACCGGGCGGGCGGATTTTGATGACCAATGCCCTGGCGTGGCGGTTTGGGGCGCAGGTTGGGCAGGCGGGGGCCGTGGTCCAGCCCTTTGTACGGGCCCGGCAACAGGCGATCGCCGCCGACCCTACGGAAGCCGTGGTGATTCCCCCTGAACTGGAGGCTGCCGCGTACCACCAGCAAGCCGCTCAGACCCAATCCCGTGGCCTCGGCCGCAGTTGGCTTTTTCTGGGGACGTTGGGGTTGTTTCTCCTCTCTTTTCGCGGACAAGGGCCCAATGCTTGGGGGCTCAATCCCTGGATCTTGGCGGCGGTGGTGGGGTACCACGAGGCGGGTCATGCCCTGGCCATGGGCTGCTTTGGCTACCGCGACACCTCGGTGTTTTTCGTGCCGTTTGTGGGCGGGGCGACAACGGGACGCAAAGCCGAAGCCTCCGTGGCCGAAAAGTTTTGGGTGTTGATGGCCGGGCCTCTGCCAGGGCTGGTGGTGGGCGGGATGGGCGCCTTTTGGTTGGCAACCCACCCGGAAACGGTGCCAGCTTGGGCCCTCGAAGCCATTGTGTTGCTGCTGGCGCTTAATTTTTTGAATTTGCTGCCCCTGTTGCCCTTGGACGGCGGCAAAGTGGCGGATTTGCTGCTGTTTTCCCGCCATCCGGTGGCTGATGTCGCCTTCAAAGTCGTTGCGGCCGTTGGGTTGCCGTTGGTGTTTCGCCATCCCCTATCCGTTTTTTTGACGATCGCCTTGCTTGTGGGTTTGCCCAATGCTTGGCGGGAAGCCCAGTTGCGACGGGCCATGTTGCGCCACCCCGAAGACGGTGGCGATACGGTGGTCAGGGCGGCGGCCGCGATGCGGGACGGTGGCTACCAAAAGCTGCTGTTTGCGCAACGGTACCTTTTGCTCAATGCTCTGGTGGAGCGGTTTGGCGAAACCCGATCGCCCCGGCCCCGAACCCTCTGGGGCTTAGGAACCATCTACCTGCTGAGTTTGTTGGCGTTGCCCACCGGCTTGTTGTGGACGTTTCCCCCATTGCGCCGCGCGGTTTGGCCCCCCAGTCGAGAGGAAGTGGAACGCCGCATCGCTGCCTACCGCCAGCACCAAGCCCAGGAGCAACAGACCGAGCTGGCCCGCTTGACCGCCCTGCGGAGCCAATATCCGAACGATCGCGCCCTGTTGCGGCAACGGGCCGAGATTTACCAGCGTGTAGAAAGAACCATCAGCAAAAGCAACGTCCCCGAACCCAACCCGGATTTTCCCAAAGCCTTGGCGGACTTGGATCGGGCGATCGCCCTCAACCCCGACGATGCCACCGGCTACGAGGCACGGGGCGACTTGTGGGAAGACCGGGCTCCCCAAAAGGCGATCGCCGATTTCCGGCGGGGGCTGGCCCTGTACCCCGCGTCAACCCTGCACCATCGGTTGTTGGGGACTCTGGCCAAAGCAAAACAGTGGGAGGCGGTGATTGCCGAAGCCACGGCGTGCCTGGCCCGCAATCCCAAAGATAGCCTGGCCTACACCCTCCGGGCCCGCGCCTACGAGCAACTGGGGCAATCGCAACCCGCGGCCGCCGATCGCGACCGTGCCGAACGGTACGAAACAGACACGGGCTCCAGTTGGTCTGCCGATTCCCTCCAGATGGCGGAAATTGCCTTGCGTCGCCATCCGCGCGATCGCCTAGGGTTGTTGCAAAAAGCCCAGGCTTTGGCCGGACTCGACCGGACTCAGGAGGCGATCGCCCTGTACAGCCAGGCCATGGCCCTGCTGCCCGCAGACCCCAACCCCTACCGGTTACGGGGGCAGTTGTTTGCCCAGCAGGGAAACAGCGCCCGGGCGATCGCCGATGCCAACACGGTCTTGGCGCAGAACCCCAACGACATCGTCGCCCTATCCCTGCGAGCCGATGCGCGGCAACAGAGCGGGGACTTGGTGGGGGCCAAACGCGATCGCGATCGCCTCCGGGCCGTGGCAAGATCGAAACAACCCCCATGGTGAAACCCGATGGCTGACCGTACCCCCCTGTGGGATGTGCAACGCCCCCAAGCCAAATTTACGGAATTTGGTGGCTGGGAACTGCCCCTCCAATTTCAAGGCATCGTCGCCGAACACCAAGCCGTACGATCCAACTGCGGCGTGTTTGATGTGTCCCACATGGGCAATCTGTACGTGCGGGGGGAGGGAGCCCTCGCCTACCTGGAAAACCTGGTGCCTTCTGCCCTGGCGGACTTGCCGGAAAACAGCGGTCGCTACACCGTCCTCCTCAACGAAGCCGGCGGCATCCTCGACGATTTGATTGTCTACCGTTTGCCCGATCGCACCTGGTTGCTGATTGTCAACGCTGCCACCCGGGCCCAAGATGTCGCCTGGTTGCAGCAACACCTCCCCCCCCAAGTTGACCTCGAAGATGCCACCACCGCCCATGTCTTGTTGGCGGTACAGGGGCCCAAGGCGATCGCCGCCGTGCAAACCCTGACGGCCGGTTGCTTGGCCAGCCTGCCCCGTTTTGGGTGTGGGGAATACACCATGGCTGGCAGCACGGCATGGGCGGCCCGCACCGGCTACACCGGCGAAGACGGCTTGGAAATTTTGGTCAGCGCCGACCACGGCCCCCATCTCTGGTCAGAACTGCTGGCGGCCGGCGTCACCCCCTGCGGTTTAGGCAGTCGGGACACCCTGCGCCTCGAAGCCGGTCTGCCGCTGTACGGTCAAGACCTGGACGAAACCACCAGTCCCCTGGCCGGCGGGTTGGGATGGTTGGTGCACTGGGAGCGCAAAGGGGAATTTGTGGGTCGGGCAGCCCTCGAAGCCGAGCGTCAGCAAGGAATCGCCCGGAAGCGGGTCGCCCTGCGGGGCGAAGGCAAAACCATCGCCCGCCCCCATTACCCCATTCAGGTCAACGGCGAAACCGTCGGCGAAATCACCAGCGGCACCCTCTCCCCCACCCTCAGCCTGCCGATCGCCTTTGGCTACGTGCCCCCCGCCTACGCCAACGTGGGGCAAACCCTGACCGTACCCGTGCGCGATCGCCTGGGGGTCTTCACCGTAATCCGCGGGCCCTTCGTTGCGGCCAACACAAGGTAAGATCAAGGGCTACAGCCTTTCGGGAACACCATGCAACACACCCTTTCCGTCCGGGTCGAAGATGAAGCCGGCGTGCTCACCCGCATTGCCAGTTTGTTTGCCCGCCGGGGCTTCAACATCGAAAGCCTGGCGGTAGGCACCTGCGAAACCACCGGTCAATCGCGGATCACCATGGTCGTGTCCGGGGACGACAGCATCATCGAGCAAATCGTCAAGCAGCTCGACAAACTGATCAACGTCATCGAAGTGCGGGACATTACCGCCACCCCCGCCGTCGAACGGGAATTGATGCTGGTCAAACTCAACGCCGTTCCCAACAACCGCTCCGAAATCATCGAAATCGTGCAGATTTTTCGGGCCCGCATTGTGGACGTGGCCGACGACTCCCTCACCGTCGAAGTGGTGGGCGATCCGGGGAAATTGGTGGCCCTGCTGAAAATGTTACAAAAATTTGGAATTCGAGAAATTGCCCGTACCGGCAAAATTGCCCTCACCCGGGAATCCGGTGTGAACACGGAATACCTGAAAATTGCCGGCTCTTTGGAATCCCTCGTCGGTTAGCTGCGGAACGGGTCAAAGCCTAAAAATTCATAAATTTGTGTTTGAGCTTACTCGACAAACCCGAGGAAAACGGTAAACTAGAAAGCAAGTCAAAGCCCCCAACTTTGATTTGTCTGAATTGGTGAAGGTCTTTTCTGCACGCATCCGCCCCATCGAGGCTCTTTGGTCAGGTTTTGTAGCAAGCAAATTTTGTAGCAAGCAAAAGCTATGGTCAGGGGAACGAAAAAGGCGGCAGGTTTCGGTAAGGTCGCTCAAATTCTGCTCAAATAGGTTTGGTTTTGGCTTGGCATTTCTAGTTTCATGTTTCGGAGAGAATTTCAGTGACCATTTACGTGGGCAATTTGTCGTACCGTGCGACCAAAGAAGACATCACCGACGTTTTTATGGAGTACGGCAAGGTGATGCGTGTCCAACTCCCTACCGATCGCGAGACCGGTCGCATCCGTGGTTTTGCGTTTGTTGATATGGAAGAAGAGACCCAAGAGAATTCCGCAATTGAAGCCCTCAACGGTGCGGAATGGATGGGGCGCGATCTGCGGGTGAACAAGGCGAAGCCTCGGGAAGATCGTCGCCCGAGCGGCGGTGGCGGCGGCGGCGGTTTCCGCGATCGTCAGTCTTTTGATCGTTAGGCGATCGTTAGGGCGGATCCTGAGGGCGATCGCTAGGGTTACCAATCGCTAGGAGCGCTAAAGGCTGCTGGCATACAACAGGGCTCCGATCAATCTTGATGGGGGCCCAAATTTTTCATGATCTTGGTGGGATTCAAACTATAGTCATTTCAAATGTGTTTGCGACAATCTGCCCTCACCCCCAGCCCCTCTCCCAGGGAGGGAGAGGGGAGTAAAGGCAATCAAAACAATCGTAGTCGCGCCATTT
>JAAUUG010000109.1 GCA_012031195.1 Oscillatoriales cyanobacterium SM2_1_8 | reverse complement strand
ATCCCGAACACCGACTTGCCCGTGTACGTCGACCCCGAGGAGGTCTTTTGCGGTTTCCGCGGCTGCGCCGTTTCGAGATGACGCGTTCGTACCCGGTTTCCGGGGTGACCTCCGACGGTAGATACGCAACGCCGACGGTCAGCGAGTACGCCTTCCCGTCCTGGTCCGGGCGGAGGGTCGCGGTCAGCCCGGTCCGGTTCCGGCCGGTGTCGGAAACCGGCTTGTCCGTCAACCCGACCACTTCCGCCAACACCCCGGCCCGGCCACCAGTTGGCGGTAGCTCCAGGTTTGGTGGGGGGGTCACCACCGCCGGGCGATCGCCCCACTGCGGCAGCCGCACCAAGACTTGAGTCAACAGAGGTTCCATGGGTACCGGCAATGGTAAAGTGAGGTCGCTCTCCAGCATAACGAACCCCATGAGCGCCGAAACTCAGCCCGACGTGATCCTTGGTCTGTCGTTCGATGAAGGCAGTTACCTGTCCCTGCGCCATCGTTCGGTCGAAGACGGCGGCTACACCATCGAATACACTTTCCCGGAGGATGAACCCCGGGTGGTAGCTACCCTCAGCGACGATTTGGACATCAACTTGGCCAAATCCCTGTTCTTCACGATCGCCGAAGATTGGGCGCGCTACGACGACGATACCGATTACCTCGTGCTCGATGAGGGCGACGACGGGGAAGACGAAGAAGAAGACTAACCATGAAGTGGCAATGCATCCGCCGCTGCGGGGCCTGCTGTCACCTTGACCCGGCCGATCGCCCCGATTTGGCCACGTACCTCCGCCCGGAGGAACTGAGTACCTACCTGGCCATGGTGGGCCCCGACGGTTGGTGCCGTCACTACGATCGCACCGAACGCACCTGCACCATTTACGCCGATCGCCCCCGGTTCTGCCGGGTCAACCCCGCCACCTTTCAAGAGATGTTTGGGGTGCCCCCCAAGAGTTCGAGGACTTCGCGGTGCAGTGCTGCCTCGAACAAATTGCCGGGGTCTACGGCGATCGCTCCCTCGAAGACCACCGCTACCGCCAAACCGTCGGCATCCTCTGAAGCCGCTTGCCCTGTCTTCGCCTTGTGCTTTCTTTACCTTGTCCACAGATTCTTGTAAAGATATATTGCAAAACGTCAAAGACTCTGTTACATTACAGAGGTCAAGCGAGGGCAAAACCATGGAAAACGAAAACCGGAACACTTGGAGCTGGGGCTTTACGTCGGGTGCCGAAAACTGGAACGGTCGTTTGGCGATGATCGGGTTCATTGCTGCTTTGGCAACCGAATTGGCGACGGGTCAAGGGGTCTTGCACTTTTGGGGTCTGATCTAGCTTTGTAGTTTTTTCCCGTTTGGTCTGGTGTTTCTCGGAATCCAGAACCCGGCCAAACTTTTTGTAAGATTGACAGCGCTCAACAGCGAAATTTCTAGCAAAACTTCTGGCGACATTTCTGGTGGCGCCTTCAAGACTGCAGCCAACCAAGCGGTGCTCTACCGACTTTGGGGCTGCAGTTTTGTTTGGCTGGCTTTTGGGGTCTGGGTTTGATATATAGTCATTTTAATTAAAACTGACACGGTTTTTCCTGCCCAACAAAAGTCCAATAAAACCCAGTGCGGGGGCTTCGCCCCTGCGACCCGACTTGTTTTGTTTCGTCGCTATGCAAAACAGCTATAGCTATATTCGGATAGGTTCGGACGTCGGAGGAAAAGGGGGGTTGGGGGCTGCGCCCCCAATGCAGGGCTTCACCCCTGCACCCCGTCCTAACCAAGCCATCTACATCTATAGTCAATTTAATTAAAATTGGCGCAATCACGGTTGTTTTGGTTGCCTTTACTCCCCTCTCCCTCCCTGGGAGAGGGGCTGGGGATGAGGGCAGGATTGTCGCAAACACATTTGAAATGACTATAGATCAAGGTTTCAGGCGGAGGTAAGCCTCCATGACGGCGACGGCCATGGGGCCGGCTACCGTGCTGCCACCGCCGCCCGCATTTTCCACAAACACGGCCACGGCAATTTGGGGGCGATCGGTGGGGCCATAGGCGGCAAACCAGGCGTGGTGGGGGCGGGGTGGATCTTCGGCGGTACCGGACTTGCCGGCCCAGGCCACGGTGCCGTACAGGGATTGGGCGGTACCGTATTCAAACACCGCTTGCAAGGATTCCCGCAATTTTGCCAGCACTTCCGGGCGCAGCGCGAGGGATTGCCGGGAGGTTTTGGCGGCCGGGGCATCCAAGTGCAGGTGGGGCGTGACCACATACCCCCCGTTGGCGATCGCCGCCGCCATGACCGCCACTTGCAGGGGCGTGGCTTGGACATCCCCTTGGCCAATGGAGGTGTTGATGGTGTTGCCGATGTACCAGGGTTCTCGCAACACGGCTTCCTTCCAGTCCGGGTCGGGCACCAGACCGGGGCTTTCCTCCGGGGCCAGTTCGATGCCGGTACGGCGACCAAAGCCAAAGCGCCGGGCCCAGGCCGCCAGGGTTTCGATGCCCACCCGCTGCCCCACCTGGCCAAAAAATGTATTGCTGCTGTAGGCCATGGCTTCGGCAAAACCAATCGTGCCAAATCCAGCCCGATTGTTGTCCCAAAACAAAATGCCCCCAAATTCCAAGTAGGGGAAGGTGGGCAAATGGTCGTGGATGCCAAATTTGCCGGATTCCAGACCGGCCACGGCGGTCACCACCTTGAAGGTGCTGGCGGGGGGGAACGCCCGCAACGCCCGGTTGAGAAAAGGGTTGTCTTGGGATTGCAGGGCTTGCCAGGTGGACTCGGCGATCGGTCCGGAAAAAATGTTGGGGTTGTATTTGGGCCAGCTCGCCATGGCCAACACTTCGCCGTTGCGGGGATCGAGGGCGACGATCGCCCCTTTGGTTTCTCCCAAAACGGCTTCGGCGGCTTTTTGCAGACGCAAATCGAGGGTCAGCCGCAGAGAATTGCCCGGCTTGGGTGGCTTTTCGCCCAAAACTTGAACAACGCGCCCCGCCGCATCCACTTCCACCTGCTGGCCGCCCCATTCGCCCCGCAGCCAGGATTCCAATCCGAGTTCAATCCCAGCTTTGCCCAGCACATCCCGCAGGCGATAGCCTTTGTCTTGAAGGCGGGCGAGGTCTTCGGTGTCGATCGGGCCGGTGTACCCCAAGATGTGGGCCCCCGTATCGCCATGGGGGTACAGCCGAACCGCTTCTGGATCGACCTGCACCCCCGGAAAATTGGCCGCATGTTCCGCCAAAAACGTGACCGCGTGGGGGGGATGGGCCCGCTCACCCGCACCAAATTCGGGGAATTGTACCCTTCCAACTCAAGTTTGCGCCGAATTTCCGCGGCTTTGACCCCAATCACCGGCGACAAGCGGGCGATCGTGGCGGGCCAGGCTTCTTTTTTCTGGGCGATGGGCCAGAGGTTGACCACGTAAGCCAAACGGTTGGAAGCCAGCAGTTGCCCCCGGCGATCGAAAATACGCCCCCGTTCCGGCGGCTTGGCAATGAGACGGATGCGGTTGTTTTCCGCCAGTTGCTGGTTTTTTCCCCCTGCCATAGTTGGAGGTAGGCCAGCCTCCCCCCCAAAACGCCCGCCGAACACCCCCATCGCCAACAACAGCAAGATCAACCCTTGGCGATCGCGTCCCACGGTACGTTGGCCGGCTTCGGGCCCGCTGGGGATAGCCACCCTTTCTTTGAACGCCAGCATTCGCGTCAAAATTCCGTGCGAAAATACCGTCAATTTTGTTATTGTACCGTCCGGTGACTGCTGAAACGCCCGAAGCTCCAAGCTGGACGCAACTGCTGGATCGCACCAGCGAATTGATGGCCCAGCTCACCGCCGTGCAGGAGCGGCTGGAACACCTGCGCACCTGCGAAGAAACCCGCGGCCACCTTCAAGACGAACGGGAGCGGTTGCAGGCGTACCAACACCGGCGCGAAACCCAAACCCGTCTCCAAGAGATTCAGGGTCAAATCGAAGCCCTCGATGTGGAAATGGAAAGCCGGCTGTTTGCTTGGAGCAGTTTCCGCCAGCCTTTTTGGGCCATGGTGCGGTTTGGCGGCTTGGGTTTTCTGTTGGGTTGGTGGTTGCAGAGCGGGGCTTAAAGGGAGATTGGCACCCGGAAACCGCTGGGTTCGAGCAGCAACAGGCTGACCTCGTAGTAGGACAAAATTTGCCGCAGTTCCGGACTGTAACGGGTTTTACCCCGACTGCCAATGGCGATCGCCACGGCGCAGGTGTAGCCGCTGCGGATCGCCGCCCGCTGCCAGCGCAGGATTTGGGAAGGCTCTTGGGTGAGGGGGCCAGAATCCCGACGATCGCCGTTGGCCAGGGCCAGCACCCCAGTGTACGGCTCGGTGACGGAAGGTTGGTAAAAGCCAATGCCCAAAAGCCCGCCCGCCGCTTCAATTTCGGCGATCGCCGCTTCGGCTTGCTCACGGGGCATTTGCAACAAAAGCAAGGGCAACGCCAACGGAAACGCATCCCGCTGTTGACGACACCGCCGGCTGCCCCGCAAACCTCAACCTGTTGACGAGGCATTTCTTGGAGGGCCACCAAGGTCTTGGCCGACAACCAAGGGGCAGGCAGATCCGGCGGTCGCAGCCATTCCCGCAAAAACGACTCCAAATCGATCGCCTGTTGCGCTTGCACCGTCACCGTCAAGGATGCCAACGAGATCGTGCTTTGCCAGCGCACCGGCGGGGTGGTCCCCGGCAGCAACTCCGGCCAAGCCTGCCAAAACCCCACGGCTCCCGCCAGGGCGACCGTCAAAAGGGTGGTTTCTTCTTCGTCCAAATGGCTGCGTTCCCCTTCCAGCGGATGGCGTGACCCCAAACGGATGTCGCCAGATCGCTCCATTTCCAAAGGCGACAACAACACAAACCAGCAATTCTGCGATCGCAGGGCGGCCTCCACTTCTTCCCAAGAAACCGCCGCCGCCAGCCGTTCGTAGTAGCTCAGCACATCCGCGGCCGCCCGGAAAAACAAAACCCCCCCATTCCTCGTTGCGCACCACCGTGGCATACAAGGTTTCGGGGCCGCCGGGCAACGCCAAGACCAACTCCACCACCCGCCAGGGGGGCACGGTATACCAAGGAGCCAACTCCTGCAGCGCCGCCACTTGGGCTTGCATGGCCAAGGCGCAGGCATCCGGCACCCGCGCCGAAGAAACCTCGGGCGGCCATTGCAAATTGGCAAAAATCTCGTCAATCAACGGCAGGTAAGGATCGTACTCGACCTGGATCGCCAAATCCTGCAGCACCTCTTGCAAAAAAAACTGCAACGTGCGATCGCGCACCAGAATTTTTGCCGGTACGCTGGGCACCGCTGGACTTTGCGGGCATTCCATCGCCTGGATCAAGACCTGCACAAACCCCTCGCGGGCCGTCGCCACCTCGACAAATTGCATCGCCCGCACCATCTCCGCCGAGCTGTCCACCCACAACAAGCACGGTGACACCGGCCCGATGGTTGCCTCCCCGAGCGTTTCGGAAATTTCAGCGGCTGGGCCGACCGGGAGAGGACGGCAATCCCCTTCCCAAACCGCAGCCGTGCGCGGCAGTTTCCGCAGCCGGCGCAAGGTCGAAGCAATCAGGACAGCCATGACCCGGTGAATCCCCTCGGTCTCCAAAAACAAGCAAGTCTGCTATTTAGCATACCCGCTCTTGGTTTCGGGACGGGGTGCGGTTATCCAGGCGGACAGAACCGGGAAAACTGCGGTTAAGATAGGTGTCAAAGCATTCTCCGCAACGCCATGAACGAATTCAATCCCCTCTGGCAGTCGCTGACGCAGCAACCCTTGGCCTTCGTGGGCGGTGTGGTCGCCGGGGTCCTCCGCCTTGACCTCCAACATGAACCCCTGAAAAGCTGGCTCCAACAATACAATGTCAACACATCCCCCATTGCCTCCCGCCCCGCGGGCCCCAATCGATCACCATTGATTGATAGATGGGTTGGCTGACGGATTGTTGATATAGTCATTTTAATTAAAACCGACACGGTTTTTTCCTGCCCAACGAAAGTCTAATAGAACCAATACGGGGGCTTCGCCCCTACGACCTGACTTGTTTTGTCTCGTCGCTATGCAAAACAGCTATACAGGCGCATTCTTAATTAAAATGACTATAAATGGTGGACGCCTGGCAAGAGCTGGGAAATATCCGGCAGGCTGACCAAACCGGTGAAGCAAGCCGGTGCAGTAAGCCGAGCAAGCAAGCCGGTGAAAAAAGAGCACCAAGCTAATTGACAGGATTGAAAATTTTTGCTAATTTGAGATACACAAGGGACCGCAAAGGTTTCGACGCACTGGTAGAAGTTTCTTCGTGATGCAGGTCGAGAGGGAGTCATCTCTCGCTAATCAAGGGCTCAAAACAAGTAAATGCGAACAACATCGTACCCTTGCTCGTAAAGCAGCTCTCGTAACTGCCTAAGAACGAAAAACCGTTTCGAGCCTCGCTAAAGGACTCCGTTAACTTTATCGAGCAACCCCCAACGGATGCCCTTGTTGGCTGTCTTCAGTCAGGCGCCAAGGTAAGACAATACTGAAGTCTCTTGCAAGCAGAGTAATGCTTGTCCCTCGCTGCAAAGGGCTGAAAGGAAAGAGCGGCTAAACCTGTGAAAGAGCGGAAAATGGAAACGATTGCGGACGGCAGTTCGATTCTGCCCGGTTCCATATTTTGTTTTGTGATATTTTCTGTTTTGCAGTGGACTGCCTAGGCGTACATTCCTGGGTGTGTTTGACTGGGTATGCCTGATAGGGCTTGCTAGGCAGAGTTTGCTAGATAGAGTTCGCTGGATGGGATGCGCTTTGCGGGGTATGGGCCCAACGACATGAGGCCGGCCTATCGCCCTGAGTTGACCCTCTCTCCTTCGGCAGGCTCAGGAACCGGAGAGGAGGAGCCAAAGCGCCTCTTTTTTCCTTGTCTCCTGGCTCAGCGTTGCTTGGCCACAATCAGGGTGATGTCGTCAAGTACCCGCTGGGTGCTGATAAATTTTTTCACATCGGCGATCGCTTCGGCGCAAATGGTTTGAGCGCTGCCGTGGCTCTGGGATTGCACCACTTGACAGAGGCGCTCCAATCCATAAAAAACGCCGTCTGGGTTTTCGGCTTCCGGAATGCCATCGGTGTACAAAACCAGGACATCGCCCGCCACCAGCTCAAAATCAAACCAGTTGGCAAAGGGCGCAATGTCGCGATCGAGGGCAATGGGCAACCCCAAATCATCGGTGTCGATGTGTTCGATGGTGCCGTTGGCCCGCACCACGATCGCTTCTTCGTGTTGACCGAAAATGCGGATATGGCCCACAGCGCCCTTGAGCTCATAATCGAGCAACGCCAGCGTGAGGTTGCGATCGGTGCCAATGCGCTGCATGTTGTCAAACAAGGTGCGGTTGAGGACATCCAAAAACCGGATCGGGTCGGTTTCCCCTGCCTCGGTGAGGGTGCGCACCGCAGTTTGAACCATCAACATCAGCACCCCGCTCTCCAAACCGTGGCCCGTCACATCGCCGATGCCCAACTTCACCAGTCCGTTTTCACAGGCCAACACCTCGCAATAATCGCCGCCGACCTCATCCGCCGGTTCGGCAAAATAGGCCACATCCAGCCCGGCGATCGCCTGCAATTCTTGAGTTTTGGGCAACAGCATGGCTTGCAACCGCTTGGCCACATTCACTTCCACCGCCAGTCGCCGGTTTTCGGAATGCAGTTCCACATTGAGGGTCGCAATTTCCGCATTGGCTTCCGCCAGTTCCCGCCGTGCCAAAAAACTGCTCAGACGGGACTCCCAATTGATGTGAGCCATGGCCCACGCTAGACCGGTGGCAAAACCGCCGCTGGAAAGCGCCAAGACTTGGTAGCGGGCGCTGTCTTCGGGGGTGGCCAGGGGGGACATGCCCCATGCGACCGCCAGCACATAGTAAACAAAATTGCAAACAATCAAAACCAGACTCGGCCCCCGCTCGGACAAAAACAGCGAGTAGAACAAAATCACGCCGGCAATATAGGGGGTCGGCATGCCCAGTCCCCGCCAAACCGCTAAAAACAAGAAATTTAGAAAAACCAAAAATGCAGCCCTATAGAACTGGGCCCAGCGTTGGTGACGGGGCAAAAACGTGGTCAAGCCGTGGGTGGTGAGCCCCCCCGAGTTCGCCAAAAAAAGGAAGGAGCTGAGGAGATGAACGCTGTAGTTGCCCGTCAACAGAAGGGCGTTGGCGGCATCCAACGGCAGGGTTGGCACCCCCAAAATCGCGAAGGGGGTGACCGCACAGGTAAACATGGCGATGATCCGAGCCCGGCGGTAGTTGGCATGGGCTACCTCCCGACGAAAGGCCTTGCGCCAATCCGGGGGTAAGGCCGCCACACGATTGAACACACGATTGAACAGCAGCGGTTGGATCATGGCAAGTTGAGGGGCAAAGGCACGCCTGCTATTTTCGCCTGAATATCTCTGCGATGGGAAAATTCTTCCGTCGGTTCCAGGCGCGATGGGGGTTCGAGGGTCCCAAAATGCTCCCCGCTTTGGGTTTCCCTTCACCTCATTCCTCCTTCGGCAGCCTCAGGCGCC
>JAAUUG010000108.1 GCA_012031195.1 Oscillatoriales cyanobacterium SM2_1_8 | reverse complement strand
GGGGCGATCGCCGGGGCGGTGACGGGTTGGTGTTGGCTTTCTTGCCGGATTTTCGGGACGGTTCGGGGCTGCAGCAGCAGTTGGCGGGGGGCCAGGTCGGCATTCCCTATGCCCTGGGGGTGTTGGGGGTGCGCTTGGGTTTGACCCTGCTGGCCTGTTGGGCGGAGGTGCCTGGGGGCCTATTTTTCCCGAGTTTGGTGTTTGGGGCGGCGATTGGGTCGGTGGTGAGCCGCTTGGAGGAAAGTTGGCTGGGGTTGGGCCATCCCGCGACCTATGCCTTGGCGGGGATGGGGGCTTTTTTTGGCGCGGTGGCCAAGGTGCCCATGACGGCGATCGCCATGGTGTTTGAGCTAACAACGAATTTCAATTTGGTCTTGCCGTTGATGGTGTCGGCGACGACGGCTTATCTGGTGGCGGACAAGTTGGCGCCGGGTTCCCTCTACGAGCATTTGTTGCGGCTGAGCGGGATTGATTTGCCAACCTCTCCCCAGGATGGTCTCTGGTTGCAGTTGACAGCCGAAGATGTGATGCAGTCCAAAGTGGAGGTGTTGGAGTCCGGTTTGACGTTGGCGGAAACGGTGCAGGCCTTTGGGCGATCGCACCATCGGGGGTTTCCGGTGGTTCAAGATGGGGCGTTGGTGGGCATTGTCACCCAAACCGATCTGGAGCAGGCGCAACAGCGGCGGGAGAGCCCCGATACGCTTTTGGTGCGGGTGATGACGGCCAACCCCATTGCGGTAGCCCCTCAAGATACTTTGGCGCGGGTGCTTTACCTGCTTTCCCACTACAAATTGTCGCGGTTGCCGGTGCTCGATCGCCGTCATTTGGTGGGCATCATCACCCGCAGCGATATTCTGCGGGCGGAGGTCGAGCGCTTGCATGTGGAAAACACTCCGGCTCGTCTTGGTTCCTATTTGGTGTATCAGCGGCGATCGCCGGCGGTGGGTCGGGGCACGGTGTTGGTGCCGGTGGCCAATCCCGATACCATTCCAGCCCTGTCGGCGTTGGCGGCGGCGGCGGCCCAGCGTTGGGGGTTCGAGGTGGAGTTTTGCCATGCCGTGGTGGTGGGCCCGCGCGATCGCCCGGCGGAAACCGTGGTCAACGTGGAACCGGCGATCGAATTGTTGGATCGGGCGCGGCTGGAGGTGTTGGCATTGGGGGTGCCGGCCCATTGCCAGGTGCGTTTGGCCCAGAATGCGGCGGATGGCATTGCCGATGCGGCGCGGGACAGCCATGCCAATTTGTTGCTGATGGGATGGCGCAGTCAGCGCGATGCCGTATTCGGCCAGACCATTGAAGGGCTGGTTCAGCACAGCCGCTGCGACCTGGTGTTGGTCAAGTTTGCCGAAGGGGAAGCGCTCCCTTTGCAACGCTGGTTGATTCCGGTGGCGGGGGGGCCCAATGCCCGTCGGGCCTTGGAATTGTTGCCGTATTTGAGCGCGGCCAGCCCCACGATCGCGGTTACGGTTTGCCAAGTCTTTCGGCCGGGGGAACCCAACAACCCCGAGGCGGTGGCCCAGGATGTCACCCGTCTCCAGGAGGTTTTGTCCCAGCGGTCGGGGTGCACGGTGACGGCGATCGCCCTCTGCGCTACGGACGTGGTCGCGACATTTTGGAGTTGGCCCACACCTACCGCTGCGATGCCTTGGTGCTGGGGGCCAGCCGCGAAAGCCTTTTGCCAAAGCTGGTGCAGGGCAACATTCCCGAGGCGATCGCCCGGCAAGCGGAATGCACGGTGTTTCTGGTCTGTAAGGCGTTTTGAGGGGGCTACCGCAGGTTGGACTGGCAGCGGGGGGGGCAGGCAGAGGTACTCTCCATAAGCCAAGACCTGAGGGCGTTGGCCCTGCCCGTCTTGAATGACATACCCAGCAGATTCTAAGCAGGCCTGCAAAGCCACCACGTCCTCGGGCTGAGCCAGCCAAAAGGGGTGAACCGCCAAAATGATGATTGGCGCGCTTTCTTGACGCAGGAGGTGGACGGCCCCCTGCAACACTTGCCATTCCGCCCCTTCGACATCAATCTTGACGATGTTGGGTACCTGATTCTGATCCTGCCATAAGCCATCTAAGCTCACGGCGGGCACATCCACCGTTCGACTGGGCGTAGGGCGATCGGCAACGGTCGTCTCGCCAAACATCAAAGAGTTGCTGCAGGACGTGCCGTCTTCCCCCAGCAAACTTAGGGATACTGTACCGCCATGGCGATCGCACACCGCTGCCACCTGGATATGGACGGTTGCCGTTGCATCGTTCAGATGGAGGTGGCGTCGCAGCAGGGCGAGGTTGCCCGGAGCCGGCTCGATCGCCAGCACGCGACCGTTGGCACCCACCAAGGTTGCTGCCCACAACGAGACCAGTCCAACGTTGGCCCCCACATCCCAAAAAGTATCGCCGGGACGCAGGTTGTCTTGCAGCCACTGCCAAACCTGCGGTTCATAGGTATCAGCGTGGAGGGCAAACCGAGGAGCCAGCTTCCAAATGCGACCGTTGATTTGTTGGCGGACAAAGTTCTGACCGGTATCCTGCAGGAACAGCCGGTAGTACCACGATCGCAACATTTGCGTAAGGGCGGGGCTCCCCTGCACCCAGCGTTTGACCGACCGGGCGAACGTAACCGTTGGCGTCAAAAACAGTTTCATGTTTATGCCTCGGAGGATGGCGGGCCCAAAAATGGGGCGATCGCCCAAGAATGTCAGCCGCTGGGGATTCATCTTACCGAGAAAGTCGTAAATTTGTAGCCCAATGCCCAATTCAGACCCCGCGCAGAAGGGGCAGGGGCGCCCACGGCACCGTCTCCCCTTGGGCCAAAGCCCGTTGAATTTGGGTCAACCGTTGCCGAATCACGGGCCGCAGGGCTTCGAGATTAAACCCGGCGGTTTCCTCGTCGTAGGGCCGCAACCGCTGCAAACCATCCGCCAGCAGCAGGGCCGCCCCCCGTAAATTGGCGTTTTGCTCGTGGTGCAGGCCCACCGCAATTTGCAACAGCCCCTGGTACAAAGGCCGCTCCGCCGACAGGGCTTCGTGCCACAGCTCCTCCAACACATCATGGCAACCGTAAAAATCCCCGGCGTTGAACCGGGCGATCGCCTCCGCCAAACTCATGGGACTTTCTTTTGCAAGGTGCCCCGCAGTTGGCCGCAGGCGGCATTGGCGGCCAATCCCCGGGTGCGACGCACGCTGGCCGCCACCCCCCGTTTCGCCAAGGCTTGCAAAAAGACTTGGACGGCACGATCTTCCGGCCGGACAAATTCCGCTTCGGCAATGGGATTGTAGGGAATCAAATTCACGTGGCTCTGAAAACCCGCCACCAATTCCGCCAGTTGCCGGGCGTGTTCGGGGCGATCGTTGGTGCCCGCCAACAACGTATATTCAAAACTCACCCGTCGCCCGGTCTGCTGCACATATTCCCGACAATCCTGCATCAATTGGCTCAGGGGATAGGGTTTGGCGGCGGGAATCAGCTCGGTGCGCAATTCTTGATTGGGAGCATGCAAACTCACCGCCAAGGTAACGGGCAATTTTTCGGCGGCCAAGGCCAAAATTTTGTGCGGCAACCCCACCGTTGACACCGTAATGTTGCGCTGGGACATCCCCACATCCCGATGCAAAGACCGAATCGCCGCCACCACGTTGTCCAAGTTGAGCAGGGGTTCCCCCATCCCCATAAACACCAGGTGGCTGACCCGTTGCGCCATGTCGCTCTCCACCGTCAACACCTGATCCAAAATTTCGTGGAGGGCCAAATTGCGGGCAAAACCGCCCTTCCCGGTGGCGCAAAACGTACAGCCCATCGGGCACCCCACCTGGGTGGAGGCACACACCGTCAGGCGATCGCGGCTGGGAATGCCCACAGTTTCCACGATCGCCCCGTCGGCCATGGCCAGCAGGTATTTGTGGGTGCCGTCGGGGGCCACCTGCCGCAACGTTACCTGCGATCGCCCAATGTCCGCCGCCGCCGTTTCCCGCCAGGTTTTGGGCAGCACCGAAATTTCCCCCAGGGAACGCACCCGCTGCCGGTAAATCCCCTGATGCAGTTGTTGCCCCCGGTAGGCCGGTTGCCCCTGAGCCACCGCCCAGGCGGTCAATTCTGCTTGAGATTGCCCCAACAGTGCCGTACCGCTCATACTTCCTCTGGATCCAAACCAAGGGACTGCAGACGGGCCGCCAACCGCTCGGCCTTGGCTTGAGCTTGGATCGCCCGTTGCCGTTCGGCTTCGGTTTCTTGTTGAGCAACAATTGCCCGTTGCTCTGCGGCCAAGGCTTCCTGCCGTTCCGTTGCCGCCCGTTGGCGTTCGAGGGCGGCCCGATGCCGTTCCAAGTCGGCCCGTTCTCCCCCATCCAACAAAAGCTGGCCGGCGTTGTCCCACCACCGCAACCAGGGCAAATTTTCCGGCAAGCCGCCGTAGGCTCCCCACCATAGCCCCGCCTCCACCTGCAATTCGGGAAGGCTGTAGCGCCCGTTGCCGTTGGTCGCCATCCGGCCATACCGTCCCTCCTGCAAAGCAAAGGCTTCGAGGGTGCCCCGAAACCCGTCAAAAATGAGGTAGTAGGGCACCCCGATCGCCCGTTCGTAGACCCAAAATTTGCCGCTGCCGGGGGTGGGGTCCCGCTCTTCGCGCCCCGTCCCCGATACAAATTCCACCACCACCGTCGGCACCACCCGCTCCTGCCACAACACATAGGAACGCCGCAGTTTCCCCGCCAGGGTTTTGTCTACCCCCAACACGCAGAGCCAATCGGGGGCTACCGCCCCTTTCAACGCGGATCCGCCACCTGCCAGTACACCCCGCTGTCGTGGCCCAGTAAAAAATCACCCTCGGGCCGCTGGCGGGTCAAATGGGGCTGCATCGAGGTGGTGAGCAAAATTGCCAAGGGCAATTCCTGAAAATTCTGCACGATTTCATCGTCCTCGCAGGGCAGGTCTTCGTGGGTGGGCAGGGGGATATCCTGGGGATACCGCGCCCACGGCTTTTCCCCTTTGGGCAACTGCTGCGCCAAAGCCGCTAAATCGTACACGGGGCTTCCTCCAACTTCTGCAAAATCCCGCCCCCCAACACCCGATCGCCGTCGTACCACACCGCCGCCTGACCGGGGGCGATCGCAAACTGCGGCTCGTCAAACCCAATCCGGGCCGTGGTTGCGGACGTGGGGATAATTTCGGCGGCGGCCGGTTCCGCCCGATACCGCACCTGGACTTCCGCCCGGAACGGGGTCAACGTCGGGGCGATCGCCACCCAGTTCACTTCCGCCACCGTGCATTCCGATTGCAACGCCTCGTGACGTTCCCCCACCACCACTTCGTTTTTGCCGGGATGGATCGCCACCACATACAGCGGCTGGGGGGCCGCAATCCCCAACCCCTTGCGCTGCCCAATCGTAAAATGGTGACAGCCGTCGTGTTCCCCCAACACCCGGCCTTGGGTGTCCACAAATTTCCCTCTGTGTTGGGCAATGTAGCGATCCAAAAAGTCCCGCATGGAGCCATGGGCTTCAATCAGGCACAGGTCTTGGCTCTCCGGTTTATCGGCGGTGGCCAACCCCAACCGGGCCGCAATGTCCCGGGTCTCGGCTTTGGTCAGCTCCCCCAAAGGAAACCGGCAATGGGCCAACTCTTCCTGGCTCACTTCATACAAAAAGTAAGACTGATCCTTTTGGCGATCGTGGGCCCGGCGCAATTCGGTGCGGCCGGTATCCGGGTTCAAGGTTAGGCGGGCGTAGTGACCCGTGGCAATGGTATCGATGCCAAACCTTTCCCGGGCCAGGGTCACCATCGGCCCAAATTTGACCGAGCGGTTGCAGCGGGAGCAGGGCAACGGCGTGATCCCGTCTTGGTAGCCCGTCACCAAATAATTGACAATGTGCGCCGCAAAGGTGTCCCGGCTATCGATCACCTCGTGGGGGATGCCCAACTGCTCGCAAATCCGGGCCGCATCCACCATCCCTTCGGAACAACATTGCCCCTTGCCCTTCATCAGCCACAGGGTGAGCCCCACCACGTCGTAGCCTTGTTCGCACAACAGGGCCGCCGCTGTAGAGCTGTCTACACCCCCCGACAACCCCACCACAATGCGGGGGCGGGGTTCCTCCACCCAGTTTTTGGCACCAGCGTTTTTGGCGGCAGCAACCGGCTTCGTCATGGCCCAAGCTTGGCAAACATGGTTCTATTGTACCCAGGGTCCGACATCCGATACTATAGAAAACCCCTGCAAAACATCCCCCATGTTTGACGAGTTGGCCGAGCGTTTGGAATCGGCATGGCAAAAGCTGCGCGGCAGCGACAAAATTTCCGAAGCCAACATTCGCAACACCCTCCGGGAAGTCCGGCGGGCCCTGTTGGAGGCCGATGTCAGCCTGCCGGTGGCCAAAAATTTTGTGGATCGCGTGGCCGAGAAGGCCCTCGGCATGGATGTGGTGCAGGGAATCCAGCCTGGCCAACAGTTCGTCAAGGTGGTTTACGACGAGCTGGTGCGGTTGATGGGCGATACCTATCAGCCCCTGGCGATCGCCGATCCGGGGCCTACGGTGGTGTTGATGGCCGGGTTGCAGGGGACGGGCAAAACCACGGCTTCGGCCAAACTGGCGTTGCATTTGCGCAAAGAATCCCGGTCGGTGTGGCTGGTGGCGGCGGACGTGTACCGGCCGGCGGCGATCGACCAATTGATGACCCTGGGCAAACAAATCGACATTCCCGTATTTGCCCTCGGCACCGAGGTTTCCCCCATTGAAATCGCCCGCCAGGGGATTGCCCAAGCCCGGCAAGCCAACGCCGATGTGGTGATTGTCGATACGGCCGGCCGGTTGCAAATTGATGAAGACATGATGGCCGAACTGGCGGGGATCAAAGCGGCGATCGCCCCCCACGAGGTGTTGTTGGTGGTGGATGCCATGACCGGCCAAGAGGCGGCCACCCTCACCCGCACCTTCCACGATCGCATTGGCATTACGGGGGCAATCCTCACCAAGTTGGACGGGGATACCCGGGGGGGGGCCGCCCTCTCGGTGCGGGAAGTTTCCGGCCAGCCCATTAAGTTTGTCGGGGTGGGGGAAAAGGTCGAAGCCCTCCAACCTTTCTATCCAGATCGCATGGCCTCCCGAATTTTGGGGATGGGGGACGTGCTGACCCTCGTCGAGAAAGCCCAAGAACAGGTGGATTTGGCCGATGCCGCCAAACTCCAGGCCAAAATTCTGGAGGCCAAGTTTGATTTTGAGGATTTTCTCAAACAAACCCGCCTCATGAAAAACATGGGTTCCTTTGGCGGGCTGATCAAGATGCTGCCCGGCATCAAGGTGAACGATGCCCAGCTCAAAGAGGCGGAAACCCAACTGCAGCGGTGCGAGGCCATGATCGGTTCGATGACCCCCAGCGAACGGCGGGATCCGGAATTGTTGGCCCGTAGCCCCAGCCGCAAACAACGCATTGCCAAAGGCTCCGGGCGATCGCTCCAGGACGTGACCAAACTGATTGCCGATTTTCAGCGGATGCGATCGATGATGCAGCAGATGGGCCGGGGTCAGATGCCGGGGATGATGGGGGAAGGAGCGCCAACCGCCTCGGCGGAAGCGCGGGCCAACTACGGCAAAAAGAAGAAGAAAAAGAAAGGTTTCGGCGATTTGTAGGGGAACGCCGCCATGGCCTGCCTAGGGGGATAAAAACGATCGCACCGCCTCGGCAAAGAGCACCGGGGCATCTTGGGGCAGCCAGTGGGAAGCCTGCTCGATCGCCTGGAATCGGGCCCCGGGAATTTCACGGGCCAGGCGTTGACCGTCCGCCGCCTTTTGCCAGGGGTCGGCCATCCCCCACAGAACGAGGGTGGGGGCCGCAATGGTGCCGTGGCGATCGACCAGGGCCATGGTTTGGTTGGCATTGAGGGCCGCGGCGTTGCGGAGCAAGCTCAGTTTGCCCTCTTCGCTGGCCCATGGGGCCAAGATGCCGTCGCAAAAATCGGAGGTGAGGCGCTCTGGGCAGAGGGATGGCGCCAAGGGTTAAGCTGCTGAAGGAGTGCAACATCCAACCATGAACGAACCCGCGGCGTTTCCGATTCCCAACTTAAGTCAAGCCTATTTTGTCGCCCCCAATGCCACCGTGGTGGGGGAGGTGGTGGCGGCCGAGGGGGCCAGCATTTGGTACGGGGCGATCGTGCGGGGGGATCTCAACCCCATCCACATCGGCGCGTTTACCAACCTGCAGGACGGGGCGATCGTGCACGGGGACCCCGGCGCCCCCCTGGTCTTGGCAGACTATGTAACCGTGGGCCATGGGGCGGTGCTGCACGGGTTGCACGTTGGCGAAGGGAGTTTGATCGGCATCAAAGCCGTGTTGTTGGAGGGGACGCGCATTGGAGCCGGCAGCGTGGTGGGGGCAGGAGCCGTCGTCACCAAAGACGTACCGCCGGGGGTGGTGGTCACCGGCATTCCCGCCACCGTCCGCCGGGAACTCACCCCCACCGAAATCGCCCACAACCGGGAACATGCCCAGCGCTACGCCCAATTGGCTTTGGCCCATCGGGGGGCCATCCCTTGGCTCGGTTGGGAAAACTGCCTTTAGGAACGGTTGGGAAAGGAAATCTCCAGCACCACGCACCCCCCGTCGGTGTAGAAGGGCCCGTGGCGTTCCCCCGGCGGCCGGCTGGCGTAGTGGCCGCACTCCAACCACATCCCCCAGGTGCGATCGTAGAGCCGACCGACTCACCACGAAA
>JAAUUG010000107.1 GCA_012031195.1 Oscillatoriales cyanobacterium SM2_1_8 | reverse complement strand
CCCGCAACCGCTCCTGCTCCTGGCTGGTGGTAGGGGATCAAACGCGCCAACGCCGCCACCGCCACCGTCGCGATCGCGCATTCACCGCCACCGCCGCACCCAACTCCAACACCCGTCCCCACCGGGACGGACGCACCGCCGGCACCACCGCCGGCCGAGGAAACCTGACCACTTGGGGCCCTGCCCAGCCCGCGATCGTTCTTCGCGCAGGGAAACTTTTCTCGCGGAATTCACGGGTTCCTTTCACTCACAACACCACACCCGGGGCACACCTCCCCACCAACCCAGTCCCACCCGCTGGACAGGGGCCCTCAAACCTCCGGTTCGCCGCCCCCACCCTCAATTTCCCCAGAAGATAAAGCGCGCTTCAGCCTTCTGGGCACCCCTCCTTAGGCATCCGACAGCGCCGTGCCCAACATCAGAGCCATCACCGCCGGAAACAAAGCCACTGCCAAAGCCGTCAGCACTTGCGTTTCAGAAATTCCCATGGTCAACTCCTTGGATTTTTAAGTAAATGTTAACGGTGTGTCGAAACAACGCTTTCAACGCTTTTAACGATATTCTCTCCGCCTTCACCCCTTCCGCTTTTTGTAACCCTTCAGCATTTTTTCACCCGGGAATCCCCCTGGATTTTCTATGAGATCCATCAAGAAATCCCAGGGAAAACCCAATCCGAAACCCCGAAGGTGACAATTCCACGCTGAAAACTTGGTCTAGATTTCCGAAAGAGGCAGGTTGAGGTAAGCCCAAGATACACCCGAAGGCCCGAATTTGGCTAGGCGTTTTTGGCTGAATTCGCCAGGGCAATGCCGATTTGGGCAAGGGCTGCTGGCCCCCCAGCCGGTCTCCGGCCGTCCAGTCAAGTTAAGGTTGGGCGGGCAACCCTAGCGGCCCATTTGACGCTTGAGCCGGGCCACCTCTTCGTCCATTTCCCACTGTTGAAAGCGGCGCTCCAGGTCGTCGCCACCTTTGCCTGCCGTGGCCTTCGACCCTTGGGGGGCAAATCCTTGAAAGGGGTTGGTCTGGGGATTTTGCTTGGACTGGGCTTGCGCGGCGATTTTGGTCAACACTTCTTGACGGCGGGCTTTGACCTGGGCCTGCATTTCTAGGGCTTGCGCCAGACGTTTTTTGACCAAATCCATCTGCGCCCACACAATGTTGCCCTCCTTCAGGAGGCCGGCTTCCCGCTCCCGCGCCGCCGTTTCCAGATCGGCCCGTCCCGCCGCCGCCGTGGCCTGCACCCGACCGTGCCACATCTTCACATCTTCCGCCAGCAAAATTTGGTCTTGAAATTTTTTCTCGCGGGACTGGAGTTCGCCAATCAAACGCCCCACCTCCGCTTCCTGCTCCTGCAGCCGATCTTCGAGCGCCCACAACTCCAACTGAGGATTCGCCCGGATGTAATCCTCCAACTGGGTTTCCAAAAAGTGGCCAATTTCGTCGAAAAGTCCCATGGCGGTTATCGCTAAGTGATCGTGGGGGAGCCGTTGGGGGCACCCATCCCCCAAGCCGATGGCATTTGCCCCCTGCTTGGCGCCCTTTCGAGCAAAGCGCTGTTGCCCGTAACGCTTTGCCTTGGATTCTATCGCTGTTTGGACTGCCGATTCTGTGGCCAAGCATCTTGCCGCCACACCTTAACGATCGGGATCGCCCAGGCTTTCCCAAAATCGACTAGCACTTTTGGGGGATTCTGTATAGAATGTAACGGTCTGTAAAAATTCGGCAGTCACCCACAGGTGCGTCACAGGTGCATTTTGGTACCCATGGGTTGTATCTAGGTTCCTGTATCCCGATCTCAAGCTTATACCCAAGCTGAAACTCAAAACCCATAACTCAAGTCTATAGCTCCAGTCTATAACTTAAATCCTTAACTCAAATCCTTTCGGGGTTAGAATCTGTGAACCCGATTTTAGAATCAATGAATTGAGGCATAGAAATTGAAAGGATGGAAATTGAAGAGTTGGAGGGATGGCAGGAACGAGGTTAAGCGACGAGAATTATGGAATTTGGGGGATAAGAGTGGGGTATATGGCAAAAGGTAATTGCAAAAGGTAAAGACTGGACGCGGGATGAAGGGAAAAAATAGAGTCGGGCACCAGCTCGCCAGAAATGGCCAACAAGAGGCTCAGAAAGAAGTGCAGGCGTCAGGTTTTTAGGGTGAAGTTTTTGGGGCAGACCCTCCCCAGCCCAACCTTTGATTTCACTGGATCTCACTTTTTCGGCCGAAGATCGGGGGATTGGGGATTGCTTATGGCGTGATGGCGCCAGGTACCCAGGGGCAAAAACCCCAAGGTCGAAAGCAACCGGGGATCTTTTTTAAGCGTTGACATCCTTTACCGCAGGCTTATTATGAATCTCTCCCTGCAAAACCTCTGTTTGTCCCGTCCGTCCTACTCCATCGAAGCGATTCGCGAAGAAACGCGGATGTTGGTAGAGCGGGGGGCATTGTCGCGGTGGCAGCCTTTGCACACACTGTTTCGGTTTTTCCCGGAGCGCGAACGGCCTCAGATTGAGTTGGAACTGGAATTGCACGAGTTTTTGGAGCGCGATCGCATTGGCGATTTGTTGGGCACTGAGTGGTGGGCGAACGACTAATTGGCGAGGGGGCCGCGGGAAGGTTTTCCGTTTGGGTGCCGGCTTGGGGCATGGGGAAAGGTAGGAGAAGTGGTGCTTTGGCAACACTTGCCGGATTTATCTGATAGTATGCTGAACTTAGATCGACAGCGTACGTCCAGCATGGCCCCCCTCCTGAAACCGTCGGTCATCGTCATTGGCGGTGGCGAAGACAAAGTTCAAGATCGCAAAATTCTGCGTGCATTTGTCGAAGCCGCGGGAGGAGCCGCCGCCCGAATCGCGATTGTGCCGTCGGCATCCCGGGAGCCGGAGGTGATTGGCAACATCTACCGGGACATTTTTCGGAGCTTGGGGGCGGCGGCGATTGAGGTTTGGGACATTCGGGAGCGCGATCGCCGGACGTTGCCGGAAGCGGAAGCCCTGATGGAGGGGTTTACCGGGGTTTTTATGACCGGCGGGGATCAGCTCCGGCTGTGCAGCCTGGTCGGGGATACGCCTTTGTTCCACACGGTGCGGGAGCGGGTTCGGCAGGGGCGATTGGTGCTGGCGGGAACGAGTGCCGGGGCGGCGGCTATGGGGCACAACATGATGCGGGGGGGGCAGCAGCGAAGCGCCCCATAAGGATATTGTCAGCATGAGCGTTGGTCTGGGGATTTTGCCGGAGGTGGTGGTGGATCAGCATTTTCACAACCGCAATCGGATGGCCCGCTTGATGACGGCGATCGCCGCCCATCCCGATCGCTTGGGGGTGGGCATTGACGAAGATACGGCGGCAATTTTTGAGGACGATCGCCTGTTGCGGGTATTGGGGCGGGGTACGGTGACGGTGGTGGACCCTGGGGAAGTTTCTTACAGCAACCAATTTTGGGTGAATGCCACCACGCCGCTGACCATTCACAATTTGCGGGTGCACATTCTCAGCGAGGGGAGTTCCTATCACTTGCTCAAACGCATTCCCATTAGTCCGGGGGTATGAGATGAAACCGGTGCAGTTTGGGACGGATGGTTGGCGGGGGGTGATGGCCGCCGATTTTACGTTCGAGCGGGTCGAGCAAGTCGCGGCGGTGGCGGCCCAGGTGTTGGTGGAGGTGTACGGGGGCGATCGCGAACCGGTGGTGGCGGTGGGGTTCGATCGCCGGTTCCTTTCGGAAAAGTTTGCCCAGCGGGCGGCGCAAGCCATTGCCGAGCAGGGGATTGGGGTACGGCTGGCGGATCGGTTTGCTCCCACCCCGGCTTTGAGTTGGGCCGCGTGGGCGGGGGGAGGTGTGGGGGCGATTGTGATTACGGCGAGCCACAATCCGCCGGAATACAACGGCCTGAAGATCAAGGGGGCCTTTGGCGGTTCGGTGCCGGTGACGGTGACCCAGGCGGTCGAAGCGCGGCTGGCCCAAGGGGCGATCGAGGGAAGCCAGACCCGGGGTGCTTTGGCAACCTTCAATCCTTGGCCAGACTATTTGGAGGCCCTGCGCGGCAAAGTGGATTTGGCCGCGATTCAAGATGCGGTGCAATCGGGGCGATTGCGGGTGTGGACAGACCCCATGCACGGGGCGGCGGCAGGTGGTTTGGGTCAACTGTTGGCTTTGCCGGATACGCCATACCTTCAGGAGATTCGAGGCCAAGCCAATGCTTGGTTTGGTGGGCATCCCCCGGAACCGTTGGCGGCCTACCTGCAGCCCCTGTTGCAAGCCATGCGCGCAGGCGAGGGAGAATTGCGGGTGGGTTTGGCCTTTGATGGCGATGGCGATCGCATTGCGGCGGCGGATGGAGAGGGCAACTACCTCAATTCCCAAGTTTTGATCCCGATTTTGATCGATCACCTGGCCGGGAAGCGCGGGCTGCGGGGGGAGCTGATCAAAACCATCAGCGGTTCCGATTTTATGCCCCAAGTTGCGGCCCGCCACGGTTTGCCCACCTGGGAAACCCATGTAGGCTACAAATACATTGCCGAGCGGATGTTGACCAACCAAGCCCAGGGGCAAAGCACGTTGTTGGGGGGCGAAGAATCGGGGGGCATCGGCTACGGCTCCCACATTCCCGAACGGGATGCCCTGTTGTCGGCCCTCTATTTGCTGGAGGCCGTTGCCCTCAGCGGGGAGGATTTGGGGCAATACTACCGGCGGTTGCAGCGGGAGCTTCGGTTTGACCGGGTATACGATCGCCGAGATGTGCGGTTGCCCAACGCGGAGGCTCGCGCCCAAGTGGAAACCCGCTTGGCCCAAGCCCCGTTGACGGAAATTGCCGGCGCCGCCGTGACCGGCGTGCGATCGGGGGACGGGTACAAGTTTCGCTTGGCCGATGGCGACTGGGCCATGGTGCGGTTCAGCGGTACCGAACCCCTGTTGCGGTTGTATGTCGAAGCGGCTACCGGCGATCGGGTTGCCGAGGTGCTGGCTTGGTTAGGGCAGGAATTGGCTCCCCCCCCGGCAGTCCCGAATTGAGGGCAGGGCGCTGGGTCATCGGCAGGGTGCCCACGACTCCCCAAGCCATCGCCAAACCCATCCCCACCATCGCCACATTTTCGGCGAGGGTCACCAGACCCAACGGGGCCCGGCTGTTGCCGCCCACGCAGGCACAGGTGAGGGATTTTTGCCGGAGGTAGACCGCATCCACCACCGAATAGGCGCCGATCGCCCCCAACACCAACGAGCCGAGGCCAATGCCGAGGGGCCACCAGCCGGCCAAAAAACCCAGCCCCAATCCCAGTTCCAGCACCGGGTAGACCTTGCCGTAGGGACGAAACCGCTGGGCGATCGCATCGTACTGAGCAAATTGCTCGGCAAAGGCTTCGATATCGGCAAATTTGAGGGAAGCCAACATCGCCAGGGCCATCCCCATAAATCCCGGCATCCCCAACCGCGCGGCCCACGCCACCAGGGCCGCCGTGCCAAAGACCGAAGCGACGGGGGCATAGGAATAGGAAGCCGAGGTTTCGGTGGTCGCTTGCCCAATTGGGGATGGGCCAACAACGCTTCCCAACCGCCAATACGCTCGCCATCAATAAAAATTTGGGGTGTGGTCTCGACCTGCCACTGGGCTTTGAACGCGGCCATGGCCTCCGGCGATCGCAACGGGAGGTCTTCAAAGGGCAGGTTGGCCGCGGTCAGGTAGGCCACCACCTTCTCCCCCGATCCACACACCCGATCGGGAAACACCATCCGGTAAACTTTGATTTCCATGCTTTGCAAGACGTGCTGTCTTTTTCGATTGTATAGCGACGTTCGGATAAATGCGGACAGCGAAGGAAGAGGGGGGGTTGGGCTGCGCCCCCAGCCAGGGTTTCACCCCTGCCCCCCATCCCAACCAAGTTGTAGTCATTTCAAATGTGTTTGCGACAGTCTTGCCCTCAGCCTCTCTCCTTCGGCAGGCTCGGGAACCGGGGAGAGAGGGGTAAAAGTAGTCAAAACAATCGTAGTCGCGCCCCTTTTATAGCTGTTTTGCATGGCGACGAGACAAGACAAGTCGGGTCGCAGGGGCAAAGCCCCCATATTGGTTCTATTAGACGTTCGTTGGGCAAGAAAAACTGTGTCATTTTTAATTAAAATTACTATAACTAAATTGACTGTATAGTTATTTTAGATATGTTTGCGACAGTCTCGCCCTCACCCCCAGCCCCTCTCCCAGGACGGGAGAGGGGAGTAAAGGCAATCAAAACAATCGTATTCGTGCCACTTTTAATTAAAATGACTATATTTACAGCTACAGCGCGATGGATGGGGGTGGGCCAGTTTAGATGTAATACATCCAGCGGCTGGTTTCCAACTGACGTCCGTCACGATAGAGCTTCTCGAGGGTCACCGCCTGCAGACGGGCATCCACCTCCTGTTGCACCGTCAGCCACATCTTCCAGATGGCCCGGCGTTCGGGGCCCCCTTCCCCCGGGCGATCGCGGGAACTGGGGCATTCGAGGGCCCGGATCACCTCCAACAGCGAAATGTCTTGGGGCGATCGGGCCAGGGTGTAGCCGCCTTTGGGGCCCCGGTAACTGCGGGTGATGCCGGCCCGTTTGAGATCACCAAAAATTTGATCGAGGTAGCGATCGGGAATGCTCTGTTTGGCGGCAATTTCCTGGGTACCAATCGCCCGCTGGGTGCCGTAGTGGGGGGTCAACTCCAAAAGGGCCAGCAACCCATATTCCAACTTGGATGAAAGTTCCATCATGGCGGGGAGGTTCTAAATCGCATAATCGGGGGTAAACGAGCGGGCTTCTTTGGAGGATACAAACACTTCTTGATCGACCCGCAGCCGCAACCCCTCAAACGTATCGCGGGGGAGGTGCGCCACCAAAGCTTGACCGTCCCGCAAGTTTAGTTCGATTTGCACTTCCCAACCCAAATTGATGATCCGCCGAATGCGGGCCGGCACCGATCCAACCTCGGCCGTCGTTTCGATCGCCACATCCTGGGGACGCACAAACACGCGATCGCCCACGGCACAGGCCAACCCATGGTCGCCACGCAATACGTTCACCGGGCCGATAAATTGCATCACAAACTCGCTGGCGGGGGCATCGTAAATTTCCGCCGGGGTGCCGACCTGTTCCAACCGCCCGCGATGCATCACCACGATGCGATCGGCGACTTCCATGGCTTCTTCCTGATCGTGGGTGACAAACACGGTGGTTACGTGCATTTCATCGTGCAAGCGCCGCAGCCACTGCCGCAATTCCTTGCGAACTTGCGCATCCAAGGCGCCAAAAGGTTCATCCAGTAACAGCACTTTGGGCTGTACCGCCAAAGCCCGCGCCAACGCCACCCGTTGCCGTTGCCCCCCCGACAATTGGGAAGGATAGCGATTCCCCAACCCCTGCAATTGCACCAGGGTCAGCAACTCATCCACCCGCTCTTGAATGAATTTCTTGGAGGCTTTGCGAATTTCCAGACCAAAAGCAATGTTTTGGCGTACGGTCATGTGCTTGAACAAAGCATAGTGCTGAAACACAAAACCGATGTTGCGTTCCCGGACATTCCGGTAGGTGGCATCTTCTCCCGTCAGGAAAATGCGGCCCGTATCGGGCAGTTCCAACCCCGCAATCAAGCGCAACAACGTGCTCTTGCCGGAACCGGAGGGCCCCAACAACGCCACCAGCGACCCCGTCTCCACCGAAAGGCTTAGCTTTTCGACGGCTTGAAAATCCCCAAACCGTTTGGATACGTCGATCGCTTCGATGCCCATGGCTGCCGGTTGCAAAATAACGGTAACAGTATGGATGAACTCAAGTATTTACGCAAGGCGGGAGGTGGCGGCGCAGGAGGGAAACCAAAGGCACCTCCAGGTTGGGGGCCAAGGTTTGGAGGCAGTCCAGGAGCAGGGGGGCGAAAGTGTAGCGGGGGTTGAGGTAAAGGGTGGCTGGGCCCACCGATCCGGCGATCGCTCGGGGAAGTGTTTTTCGCGCCAAGGGCGATCGGCTTGCTGGGCTTGGGCATTGGCAGCGGCGCACCCTTCCGGATCGGCTTCAAACCCGTATATCGACAATTGTTTGCCCAGGACGGGCCAACGTTGCTGTTCGAAACCCTCCGGGCGATCGTTTTTGCGAGAGCCCACCTGAAACAGGTGAAACGAAACATCCTGCAGGTAGCCTGCTTCCTTGAGTTTTGGCGTAAACAGCATCTGTATTGGGGGGGGGATGTCAAGGGGATTTTACGGCCAACCGATCGCCGGTGGGGGGCAACCTGTGCGCTAAAATAAGCAAGCAATGTTCAGCAAATCTTTAGAATCCATGCTCGAACAAGGGAACATCACGATCCACACCGACAACATTTTCCCGATCATCAAAAAAGCGCTCTACTCCGAGCGGGATATTTTTTTGCGGGAATTGATTTCCAACAGCGCCGATGCGATCGCCAAATTGAGGATGGTTTCCTTCGGCAGCAGCTATCCCTACCGGAGCCCAAAATCGAAGTCACCGTCGATAAAGAGAAGAAGACGATCGCGGTGGCGGACAACGGCATCGGCATGACGGCCGAAGAAGTGAAAAAGTACATCAATCAGGTGGCTTTTTCCAGCGCCGAAGAGTTCGTGCAAAAATATGCCAAGAGCGGCGAGCAACTGATCGGTCACTTCGGTTTGGGGTTCTACTCGGCGTTTATGGTGTCGGAACGGGTCGAAATTGACACCAAATCCTACCAGGACGCG
>JAAUUG010000106.1 GCA_012031195.1 Oscillatoriales cyanobacterium SM2_1_8 | reverse complement strand
CTGTTTGGGCCGGTGGTGCGGCCGCGGCCGTGGTTTTGCCCCCTGCGGGCTATGCATCCCTGGCCGCTTTGGGGGTGACCGACAGCAAACGGTTGTCGCCGCGCCGTCGCGAAAGGTTGTATCCCGAGATTTACCGGTGGGCCCTGGCGGTGGGCATCGGCAGCGCCACCGTCCCGGAAATTCAACGCCTCAACATCCTGACCGCCAGTTTGTTGGCCATGGAGCGGGCGATCGCCGCGTTGGGGATGCCCCCCGATCTTTGCCGCATCGATGGCAACCAGCCCTTGCGCTTTCAGGAAATAGCCCCCCTCCCCCAAGCAACCGTGGTGAAAGGGGATGTCCACCACCTTGAGATTGCCGCCGCCAGCATTGTGGCCAAGGTTTGGCGCGATCGGGCGATCGCCGCACTGGATGCGACCTATCCGGGATACGACCTCGCCCGCAACAAGGGCTACCCGACAACCGCCCACCGGGCCGCTTTGGCGAAGTTGGGGCCGTCGCCGCTCCACCGTTGGCCAGGGACTGGGTAAAACCAAGCCCAGAACCAGGTGGTCTGCGATCGAACCCACATCACGGCACCAACCGGCATCACCTTACAAAAAATGAACGCAAAAATGGGGAAAGTATACACTTCCCCCACCTTTAGTTAGCTAGCAGTTAGCCAGATTGGTTGACTAAATAGGTAGACCAGATAGCAGCCAACCCTATCCGAACCAATGGGTTAAACCGAAACTACTTCACCGAGTCCATGCCAGTAGCACAAGTCAAGGTCGAGATGGTAGTAGCGGTAACGGTCTGACCGCTCACATTGGCGGCAGTCGCACCGGTTTGCGTGTTTTCGCACAGGATCGCCAAGGTGTTGGCTTCATCGCCAGACTGCGTCTGACCCACCCAGGTGGTGCCGGCATATCCCTTCAACGTGGTAGCCCGTTGCACACCGTAGTTGTTGACCCAGGTGTTGTTGGCCACATTGGCGGGGGTGGTATCTTTGGCAATTTGGGTCGCCACGTCAATGCCGTACTTGTAGTTGTCGGTTTGGGTGTTGATGCCCAAGCCCAAGAAACCGATGGTCGCCGCGAAGGTTTGCTTCTCCAGGTAGAAAGCTTGCTGCGAGCGGTTCATCGAACCGGTGTAGGTCTTGGCTTCCGACTGACGGGCCTTTTGGGCTTGGTTCAAGAACGAAGGCAAAGCAATGGCAGCCAGAATCCCGATGATGATGATGACCACCAGCAGTTCGATCAGGGTGAAGCCCTTTTCGGAATTCTTTTTGTTGAGCAAATGCTGCACCAGCTTGGCTTTGAATTCAGATTTCATGGTCTTTCCTTTGGGGTTAAGGTGGGATTGCAATTCCTTGCCCACCTAACTTACCCACCCCTTCCCCCCAATCGATCATCCCCCGTCGTTTTTTCTCGGAAATTTTCGCCAAGGGATTTTGCCATGTTCGACCCGCAGGATCTGATTCGGCAAACCTACGAGGATCATCCCTACCAAGGGGCGGTGCCGTTGGATGTGGGTTTCCGTCAAGACGCGGTTGCCCATTTCCCTTTTGCCGCCGCCATTCCTTTCTACCTGCGCGATCGCCGCGTGCCGACGGCCCCCCTGGACATTCTGGACGTGGGCTGTGGGGCGGGGGTGACCACCCTGTTGTTGGCGGAAGCGAATCCGGGGGGCCGCCTCGTCGCCATCGACCTATCGGCAAAATCGGTGCAGCGTACGGTCGAACGGTTGCAAACCCAGGGCTATGCCGTAGAGGGGCGGGTCTTGGCCCTCGAAGCAATACCGGAATTGGGTCGGCAGTTTGACTACATCAACGTCCACGAGGTGTTGTACCTGTTGACCGATCCCGGTTTGGGGCTGCAAAGGCTCGCCGCGGCTTTGAAACCGGGGGGCATCCTCCGGGCCAACCTCCACAGCGTCCACGCCCGGGCCCCGATGTATCGTGCCCAAACCCTGATGGCCCTTTTGGGCTGGATGGATACGGCCCCCACGCCGGCGGCCTATACCGCCATCCGGGACTGGATGGGAGCCCTCCGCGACGATCTCCCGTTCAAACAAGCGGTGTGGCGACCTGCACGGGCCCACGATCCGGACTATCTCAACAACAACTTTTTGTTCCATGGCGATAAGGGCTTTACCGTGCCCCAACTGTTCGACTTCCTGAGCCGTGCGGGGTTGCACTTTTTGGGCATGGTCGATCGCCGTGGGTGGGATGTATCGGATTGGTTGACGCCTCCCATCCCCAATCGCCTTGCCGAATTTCTGGCCAACGCCAGCACCATGGATCAACTGCACGCCCACGATTTGCTGGTGGGGAACCATCGCCTGTTGGATTTTTGGGCCAGCCCTGTGCCAAAACCCGCCGCACCGGAGCCCGCAGCTTGGAGCGAGGAGCGTTGGTCGCAAACTTGGGTCGCCCTCAACCCCATCCTGCGGGTCGAACCCCTGGCGGCACGGCTGCAGAAAAGTTTGATCGCCCAGGAACCTTTGACCTTGGCGGATTTTTTGCCCCAAACCGTGGCGGCGACCGCGCCGGCGGGGTGGATCCCCCAGCTTTGCCTGCGTTGTTTGTGGGAAAACAACCTACCGGCATCCGAGTTGGCCTTGCAGGTGGCGGCGCGGTTGTCCCCCCCTGCCGAAATGCTGGCGGTGCGGCGGGCTCTGCAGAAACTGGAGAAAACGCTGGCGGTTTTCTTGACGATGCCCTAGCCCCCTATACTGGGCGCAGTCCACCCCGGGGCCGCCATGGAATCCACCCAACAAAACCTCTACAACGTCTACGAAGCTTTGCCTTACCAGAGTCGGGTGCCCTTTGCCACCAGCTTTCGTCAAGACCCCGATCGCCTCTTTCCCTACGGGGCGGCGGTGCCCTTCTACTTGCGCGATCGCCAAGTTCCGGCGGGCCCCTCGATATTTTGGATGTGGGGTGTGGGGCGGGGGTCACCACCCTGATGCTGGCGGAAGCCAATCCCGGGGCCAACCTCACGGCGCTCGATCTATCGGTGAGATCGGCCCAACTGACGGCGGAGCGGTTGCAATTCCATGGCTATACCGCCGATTGCCGGGGCATGGCCGCCGCCGATTTGCCCCAATTGGGCAAGCAATTTGATTACATCAACTGCCACGAGGTGCTGTACCTGTTGCCCGATCCGTGGGCCGGACTGCAACAGATGGCGGCGGTTTTGAAACCGGGGGGGATGATTCGTGCCAATTTGCACAGTGCCAACGCCCGGGTGGTGTTTTTTCGTGGCCAGGAACTGATGCGGATGTTGGGGTTGATGGAAAGCGCCCCCAGCGAATTTGAACACCAGGTTTTGCGGGAATGGATGGATGCCCTCAAAACCGATACTTTTATGAAGAAGGCGATTTGGCAAGAAAAGCATCGAGACGATGCCGAGTTCCTCAACAGCAATTTTTTGTTGCAGGGAGACAAGGGGTTCACGATTCCGGACATGTTTGCCATGGTGGAGGGGGCCGGTCTGCATTTTTTGGGGATGGTGGACAGCCGCAGTTGGAGTTTGCTGGATTTGTTTGCCAAACCGGAGGAATTGCCGGATACGGTGCGGTTGTTTTTGGAGGAAGCCAGCGACCTGGAGCAACTCCACGCCCACGATTTGCTGGTGGCCAGCCATCGCCTGTTTGATTTCTGGTGCAGCGCCCAGCCCCCCCGGGAACTGGATTTGCCCAGCGCTTGGGAGGCGCCGCAATGGGCCCAAGCCCGGGCTACCCTCAACCCCATTTTGCGCGTCGATCGGTTGGAGACCAGCCTGCGGGAATGTTTGCAAGAATACGAGCCCTTGCTGATCAACCCCCTGTTGCCCCAAACCACGACGAAACCGGTTTATTTGACGCGACCGGCCCAGCTTTGCCTGCGTTTTCTGTGGGCAGAAAGCCTGGCGGTGCCGGAATTGGTGGCGCGGGTGCTGCCCCTGTTGCCACCGGAGCCCTGGACGGGCCAACCCCTCTCCTTGACCCAAGCCACCGCCCAGGTTTACCAAGCGCTGGTGCAAATGGAAGTGGTGTTGGCGGTGTTTTTGGAAGTGTAGAACCCCGATTGCGGGGATTACCATAGAAACACTTGCGGATTGGCGAACCATGATTTCTGTTGCGGTGCCCTGTCGGGAACACCATGCCCGGGCCTTTCAATCCAGCCCCAGTGCCATCGTGATCACGACGTTGGCGGAGGGCCGGATTTTGGAGGCCAACGACAGCTTTTCGCGGTTGACGGGTTATCGGCACGAAGAGCTGCGCGATCGCACCACCGAAGAGCTGGGGTTGTGGCATGATCCGGGCGATCGCCAGGCGATGGCGGCCCAACTGCGGGAGCAGGGGTGTTTGCGCAATGTCGAGTTTGCCTTTCGGACACGGGACGGGCAAGTGGCGATCGGGTTGTTTTCGGCGGAATTTTTGGCTTGGGATGGGGAGCCCGCCCTCATTGCCACGGTCAACGACATTACCGACTACAAGCGGGTACAAAATCAGCTCAAGGCGGCCTTGGAGCGCGATCGCCTGTTGGGGGAAATTGCGTTGCGCATTCGGCGCTCTTTGGAGTTGTCGGAAATTTTGACCACCACCACGGCCGAAGTGCGGCAAGTGTTGCAGGTGGATCGGGTGTTTGTGGGGTGGCGCGATGAAGAAACCGGCGAAGGACGGATCGGGGCCGAGGCTTGCGATCCCCGATTTCCCTCGATGCGGAACTGGGTGCTGCCCACCGATAAAGTCTGTGCGGCGACGGCGATGTTTACCACGGATCGGGCGATCGCGATCGACGATGCCCAGCGATCGGATTTTTTTGAGGACGATCCCGACTTTCGCGCTGCCTTTTGCGTGCAGGCGGTGTTGATCGCTCCCATTTGGCAAGGGGGGCGTTTTTTGGGGGTGTTGGGGGTGCATCAGTGTTCGGGCCCGGCACTGGCAACCCTACGAGGTGGAGTTGTTGGAGAAATTGGCCACCCAGGTGGCGATCGCCATGCACCAAGCCAACCTTTACAAGCAGGTGTGCAGCTTGAATTGCACCCTGGAGCAACAGGTACGGGAACGCACCGAGCAATTGCAACAACGGTTGGCGGAATTGCAGGAACTGAGCGAGCTCAAGGATTTCTTTTTGCAGGCGGTCACCCACGATCTGCGCACGCCGATTGTGGGGATGCAACTGTTGCTAAACAATTTGCTGGACAAGCCGCTCGAAGAGGCGATCGCCCTGCCGCGGGCCGTGGTGGAGCGGTTGCGGCGGAGCAGCGGGCAGCAGTTGGCCATGCTTGATCGCCTGTTGGATAGCCATGCTTTGGAGGTTGGGGCCGCCGCCCTGCATTGCGAAGCGGTGGGGTTGTCGGAATTGGTGGGGGCGGTGGTCAGCGACTTTCAACCGGCGTTGACCCAAAATGAAGCCACGGTGGAGCTGCAATTGGCGGAGGACTTGCCGCCGGTGGCCGCCGACCCGTTGCAGTTGCGGCGGGTATTGGAAAATTTGCTGACCAATGCCCTGAAGCACAACCCGCCGGGGTTGACGATCGCGGTGCGCACCCATCGCACGGCCACCCATGTGCACGGCGAGGTCATCGACGATGGGGTCGGGCTCGAAGATGGGGAGGCGTTGTTTGAGCGCTACGTGCGGGGCAAGGGCAGCCGCTATCGGGCGGGGTTGGGGTTGGGGTTGTACCTGTGTCGGCAGATTGTCGAGGCCCACGGTGGCCAGATTGGCGCTGACAGCCGGCCCGGAGCCGGGGCCCGATTTTGGTTTACCCTACCCCTGACGGATGGCTGACCTGAAGGTACGTCCGGTCACCGGCGCCGACGTGCCCGCTTTGGCGGATTTGCTGACCCATTGTTTTTATTTTGTGCCGGGCACTTGGTGGCCCGCCTGGTTGTTTCCCTACGTCTCCCTGAGCGTGCAGCTCGATTTGCGGCAGCGGGGACAGCGGCCCCACAGCCTGTGTTTGGTGGCGGAACGGGACGGTTGCCTGGTGGGCACCGTTGAGATGTCCTACCGGTCGGAGTCTTGGCCCTGGCTGGTGGGCGGGCCGCTCCCCATCCCTACCTGTCCAATTTGGCGATCGCCCCCCGTGTCGGCGGTTGGGTTACGCCACGCAGTTGTTGCAACGGTGCGAAGCCTTGGCCCAGGAGGGCGGGGCCCATGCCTTGCATTTGCACGTCCTCGAAAACAACGAACCGGCCCGCCGTCTCTATGCCCGCCAAGGGTTTCGGGCGGTGGCATCCCCCCAGGGGTGGTGGCCGCCCCGGCGTCTGTTGTTGCGCAAAATTTTGGTGTGAACCATGGCCAAACCCAAGACCAAATACGTGTGCCGAGCCTGCGGGGCTGAATTTGGCCAGATGTACGGCCGCTGCCCCGATTGCGGCCAGTGGAACACCCTCGAAGAAACGGTCAAGTTGCCCCCCACGGCGACGGCTTTGCCCGTGACGGCCGGCGCAGCCCGGCGATCGCAGACGTTGGCGGAAATTGCCGACGACCGGATGGAGCGCCAACCTTCGGGTTACGGCGAACTCGATCGGGTGTTGGGGGGGGGCATCGTCGCCGGGTCGTTGGTGTTGTTGGGGGGAGAGCCCGGCATCGGCAAAAGCACCCTGTTGTTGGCGGTGGCCCAACAGTTGGCCGCCACCCAGCGGGTTTTGTATGTTTGCGCCGAAGAATCCGCCACCCAAGTCAAGCTGCGGGCCCAGCGCTTGGGTTTGGCGCCCCCCCCCAACCTCTACCTGTTGCCGGAAACCGATTTGACCGCAGTTTTAAGCGAATTGCAGAGCTTGCGCCCGGAAATCGCCGTCATCGACAGCATTCAAGCCCTGTATTTGCCGACCTTGAGTGCGGCCCCCGGTTCGGTGTCGCAGGTGCGGGAATGCACCAGTGCCCTCATGCGTTGGGCCAAAAAAGAAACCGTTTCTTTGTTTGTGGTGGGCCACGTCACCAAGGAAGGGGCGATCGCCGGCCCCAAGGTTTTGGAGCATTTGGTGGATACGGTGCTCTATTTTGAGGGCGATCGCTTTGCCAACCACCGACTGCTGCGCTCGGTCAAAAATCGGTTTGGGGCCACCCAAGAAATTGGGGTCTTCGAGATGGGGGCCCAAGGTTTGGTGGAAGTGGAAAATCCCTCAGCGTTGTTTTTGGGGAACCGCGAAGAAGCGGTACCGGCACGGCGGCGATCGTGGCCTGCGAGGGCACCCGGCCCCTGGTGGTGGAATTGCAGGCCCTGGTCAGCCCCACCAACTATGGCTCCCCCCGCCGCACCACCACCGGCATCGAAACCAATCGGTTTTTGCAAATTTTGGCCGTTTTGGAAAAGCGGGTGGGGATTCCCCTCTCCAAAATGGATGCCTACGTGGCTACGGCCGGCGGCCTCAACGTCGCCGAGCCGGCCGTCGATTTGGGGGTGGCCTTGGCCGTAGCCGCCAGCTTTCGCGATCGCGTGGTGGACTCCCGCACCGTAGCCATTGGCGAGGTGGGGCTGGGGGGACAGGTGCGGGCCGTATCCCAATTGGAAGCGCGGCTCAAGGAAGCGACAAAATTAGGGTTTCGGCGGGCGATCGTGCCGGCGGGGATTTTGCCGACAATCCCCGGTTTGGAATTGGTGCCCGTGGCCCGGGTGCTGGAGGCGATCGTGGCGGCGCTGCCCCACACCGGTTCGGTAGAATAAAAGCAGTCATGGTTGGATCAAAATGGTATCACTGGTTGGGTTGCAGGCTTGGGCCGACAATGGGGCGTTTGGGGATTTGGCAATCGCCACGTTGTTGTATTGGGCGGGGGCATTCTTCCCGCAACTGACTTGGGTGCGGCCGTTGGGCACCGCCACCATGGCGATCGCCAACCTGTGTTTGGCGGCGGTGTTGGGCGCCCGTTGGTTGGCGGCCGGTTATTTCCCCCTTAGCAACCTCTACGAATCCCTGTTGTTTGTGGCCTGGAGCCTGTCGGCAGTGCATTTGTGGGTAGACCGCACCCCCCTCCAAACCGGGCGATCGTGGGTGGGGGCCCTCACCGCCCCCGTGGCCATGGGCATGGTTGCCTTTGCGGCCTTGGTATTGCCCGCGGGCATGCAGGTGGCTACGCCTTTGGTGCCGGCCCTCAAATCCAACTGGCTGATGATGCACGTCAGCGTGATGTTGCTGAGCTACGGGGCGTTGATGGTGGGCAGTTTGCTGGCGATCGCCTTTTTGGTGGCCACCTGGGGCAAGCCACGGTCACCCTCCAAGGCAATTCCTTGGGCACCCTCAACGGCCAACCCCACAAACCTCTCCAGAGCCAGCCCTTTCCGGCATCTCCCCCCACCGGCAACGGGACAATCGCCCTGGCCACCTTGCCGGCTTCGACCCTCACCATGACCCTCCGCCCCCTGTCCTTGGCGGATACCCTCGACAACCTCAGTTACCGCACCATTGGCTTGGGGTTTCTGTTGTTGACGGTGGGCATTGTGGCCGGCGCCGTTTGGGCCAACGAAGCCTGGGGCACCTACTGGAGTTGGGATCCCAAAGAAACCTGGTCGGCGATCGTCTGGCTGGTGTTTGCCGCCTACTTGCACCTACGGCTCACCAAAGGCTGGCAGGGCCGCAAACCGGCGATCGTGGCGGTGGTGGGCTTGGCGACCATTTGGATCTGCTATTTGGGGGTCAACTTTTTGGGCAAAGGTCTGCACAGCTACGGTTGGTTCCTGTAAGCCCATCGGATTCGCTTTATGAAGAGGGGGTTTGGGGGCTGTGCCCCCAGCCAGGGGTGA
>JAAUUG010000105.1 GCA_012031195.1 Oscillatoriales cyanobacterium SM2_1_8 | reverse complement strand
GCCAACTGAATATCGCACAGGCCAAGTCCGGCTGACCGGTGGCCATCATTGCCAAAGCTTCTTCGCCGCTGGCCACCGAGTCCCAGAGGGTATACCCCAAGCGCGCCAACGTGCTTTCGATGTCCATGGCCAAAATGGCCTCGTCTTCGACGACGAGCACACTGCGGGAAGGCTTGGCAACAGACTGGGCAGAAGACTTGGCAGCAGACATGGTCAAAAAAGACCCTCCATCACGGCGATTAACCACGGCGATCAACGGCTCGGGAAATGGATGTGAAAGCCAGTGCCCTCTCCCGATTTTACAACCATCTTCCCGGACAATTGTCGCACGAGGCGATCCACCAACCGCAGCCCCAACGAAGAGGAACGCCGCCAATCCAAACCGACGGGCATCCCCTGGCCGTCGTCGGCTACCACCAAACCCACCGTGTCGCCGTTCATCTGCAACCCCACGGTTACGGTGCCCCCCCCGGTCGGGAAAAGCGTATTTGAGGGCATTGGATACCAACTCGTTGACAATCAGACCGCAGGGAATGGCCTGGTCGATTTCGAGGTGGAGGGGCTCCAGTTCCAGGCGAACCTCAATGCGGCGATCGCCGGCGTTGTAGGTCTGGCTGAGGTATTGAGTGAGTTCAGTGAAGTAGGTGCGGGCATCGATTTGACTGAGGTCATCGGAACGATACAGCCGCTCGTGGATGAGGGCCATGGTCTGAATCCGGTTTTGCCCCTCCAAGAAAGCCATTTGCAGCGCCGCATCGCCGTGGCTCTCCCCCTGCAGCCGCATCAAACTGGTGACGATTTGCAGGTTGTTTTTCACCCGGTGGTGCACTTCCTTCAGGAGGGTTTCTTTTTGCTGCAATTCCTGCTGAATGCGGACAAACAAACTTTCTTTTTGACCGGCCAAGCCAATTTGGGTGGCCACCTGGGTCAGCAACTGGGATTCCTGCGGGTTCCACCGCCGCACCTGATGGCAGTCATGCACAATCACCAATCCCCACAACGAATCGCCCTGCACAATGGGCGCCACCAACTTCGCCCGCACCTGGAGTTGCGCCATCAAATTCCGGTAACAGCGATCGCCCTGGGTCAAAACATCCGCCACGGCACTCACGTCCCCCACGTCCCCACGCCGATACCGCTGTTGCAGGGCAGGCTTCGCAAAGCAAGGATCGGGGATTTCCTGACCGACCAGGGACAGGCGGGGGTGGCTAACGGCCTCGCATTCGACGATGCCGCTCCAGTTGGGCAAAAACCGATACACCACCACCCGATCGGCCTGCAAAAATTGCCGCAGGGTCGCCAAGGTGCTGTCCAACACGTCCATCAGGTAGGGCGACTGCCCAATGCGCTGGGCAATGTGGGCCAACAGGCGATCGCCGGCCGCTTGCACCTGCAAGGCCGCTTCGGCTTGCCGTCGGGCCTGCAACTCGCTTTGCCCCCGATCGAACAATTCTGATTGGCGGATGGCGATGGCCAGCGACATGCTCAATTGGGACATCAAATCCATTTCCCAATCTGCCCAAGTGTGGCTTTGGGCACAGTGCTGCATTACCACCAAACCCCACAGGTCGTCCCCCACCATCAACGGCACCACCAGCTTGCTCTGAATTTGGTAGCGATCCATGAAGTCCACCATGCAGGGGGACATCCCTTTGCTGTTGTGCAGGGCCGCAATCCGCCCCGCTCGGTAGGCCTGCTGCACCCCCTCGGGCAAGACTTCGGGGGCAAACACCGTGCCCAAAAACGAACTGTAGGGGGACACCCGCGCTTCGGCAATGGTCACGCCGCTGCCGTCTTCGAGGATTTTGTAAATCAAAACCCGATCGCACTGCAGCAATTCCTGAATTTCCGCTACGGTGCGATCCAAAATGTCCGGCAGTTCCATCGAAGTCCGAATCCGATTGGTGACCGCCAACAACAACTTTTCCCGCTCCAGTTGCTGCCGCAGAAAGTTCTGGGACTCGATCAAAGACTGGGTACGCTCTGCCACCAACCTTTCCAACTCCTCTTGCGATCGCGCGATCGCTGGCATCCAAAATGATGCTGTCCCACACCACATCGCCGTTGGCCAAAAGTTGCGGTTCGCCGATGCCGCTGAGCCATTTTTGACGGCCGGACGGGGTCTGAATCCGCCACTCATGGCACCAAGTGGTTATGGCCTCGGCCGAGCGGGCGATCGAGGCCTGCATGGCCGGAGCGTCTTCGGGCAACACCAAACGCCAGACGCTCCCAACATCGGCCATGACGGTGGCCAAGGGAAGTTCCCAGAGCTTCTCACAACCCGGACTGATGTACAGCAGGTCGTCGGTGCCGTCGGGGTGGATCCTGTAGCGCAGAACGGCCCCCGGCAGGTTGTTGGCCAAATGCCGAAACCGGGCTTCGCTTTCCGCCAAGGCGAACTGGGTTTCCTTGAGGTAGGTGATGTCGGTGGCCACCCCCAAAATTTGCTTGGGCTGTCCGGTTGCGGTGTAGCCAAAAATGCGATTGCGGCTCAGCAACCACCGCCACGAACCGTCTTTGTGCCGCATGCGGTATTCCACCTCAATGGTGCCCGGACTGTGGTCCGCCGGCATCAAATTCTGATGAAAGTTGTCGGCAATCTGAGGAAGGTCGTCGGGGTGCACCAATTCCGCAAAAAGATTGGACCCCAGCGCCTGGACTTCTTCGACGGTGTAGCCCAAAACCGTGCGGATTTCGGGATTCACAAACACATTGCACTGTTCGATGAGATCGTAAATGTAGATGATGGCCAAGGTGGATTCGGCGATTTCGGTGATGAATTGCTTTTGCCGCGCCAATTCCAATTCGGCCTGCTTGCGATCGGTGATGTCGATGGCATTGCCGATGATGCGGTAAATTTGCCCCTGCGCGTTTTGCAGCGGATTGAGGGTCACCAACCACCAGTTCTCACGGTTCTGAAAGGGCAAAGCCAGTTCATATCGGCTCACGGCCCGCTCTTGCAAACAGCGGTGATAATGCCGATGCAAGGTGGGAGCCAATTCCGGAAAAACTTCGGCGGGGGTTTTGCCGCGAATCTCGGCGGTGGTTTTGCCGGTGCGCTGTTCGTGAATCGGATTGAACCCCACATACCGCAGCTCGCCATTGGGCAAAACATCCACCACAAAAATGGAGTTGTCGGCTCCTTGGTAAATGCTGGCCAAAAACGCCTGCTCGTGGCGCAACGTTTCTTCGATCCGTTTGCGATCGGTGATATCGAGCAAAATGCCCACCATGCGTTTGGGGCGATCGCCCCCCTGCACCACTTCGGCCTTGGCCAACAACCAGCGCATCGGGTTGGCAATGCGGTATTCAACGTGGTGGGTTGTCCCGGTGGCCCAGGCTCTTTGCGCGTTTTCTTCAATCCTTGAAATGTCTTCGGGATGCACCCGCGCCAAAAACTTCTCGTAGGTGGGCGTTTCGTGATGGGGAATGCCCAGCAAATCGTAAACTTGGCGGTTCCAGTACAGGTCTTGGCTGACCGGATCCCACTCCCAAGTGCCAATCTGGTTGAGGTGCAAGATCCGCTCCAACCGCTCTTGGCTTTCCTGCAACGACAGCTCCGCCAAACGGCGATCGTTCACGTCGATGGTCACCCCCACCACCCCCAACAATTGTCCCTGCGGATCGTGGCGGGCTTCCCCCAGCACTTGGCGCCAGCGCAGTTGCCCCGAGCGGGTTTTGGACTGCACCAAAAAATCAAAGTTGTGTTTTTGCGGATTGCTCAACAGTTCCCCAATCAAGTTCTGAACCGACGGGGCATCCCCCTCGCTCACGGTGCCCACAAACTCCGCCACGGAAATTTCGACAAAGCGAGAACCTTGGTTCAAAATGTCGTCCGGCAAATAGGTCAACAACTGAACCCGTTGCGCCGGCCAATCCAACTCCCAAACGGCCATCCGCGCCCCCTGCAAAGCCAATTGAAGTCGTTGTTCCAAGTTGCGAATGGCGGTCACGTCGCGACCAACGGACTGGATTTCCCGGAGTTGCCCTTGCCCATCAAAAATCCCCAAATTGATCCATTGCGTCCAGCCAATTTGACCATCCGGGCGATGATCGGGGTTGATGCTTTCAAAGCTGGGATGGGCGGGGCTCAGGGCTGCGATTTTGCGGTGGAGTTCCGCCAAATCGGCGGGGGGGACAAAGCGGCTCCACGGCACCCCTACCACTTTTGTCAAGGGCAAACCCATCACCCTGCAGAGCGATGGATTGGCAAAGGTAATGGTGGTGTCTGGCTGCGATCGCAAAATCAAATCGGTCTGGGTCTCCACAATTTGTCGGTAGCGCTCTTCGCTGGCCCGCAGGGCTTGCTGGGCGGCCACGCGATCGCTAATGTCCATCACCGAGCCGTACAGCCGATGGACTTCTCCGTCCTGCCGCTCCACCTTGGCAATGGCTTCCAAATGCCGAATGCGGCCGTTGGGCATCACCGCCCGGAATTGCATCGTGTAGGGAAGCCCCTCCTGGATGGCGGTCAAAACATGGCGGTTGTGATGTTCGCGATCCTCCGGGTGAATGTGGGGCTGCAACTCTTCAAAAGTCGGCTCCGGTTGCGCCGGGTCAAACCCCAACAGGTGAAAGGTCTGCTCCGACCAGAAAATGCGCTCAGTATCGGGATAGAACTCCCAAGACCCCAGTTGGGCAGTCTGTTGGGCCTCCCGCAACAAAGTTTCGCTGCGCCGCAGGGCCAATTCCGTGCGTTTGCGATCGGTGATGTCGGTCATCACCCCCACCATTTTCTGGGGACGACCCGCCCCGTCGTACAACCCTTGTCCTTGGGTAAGCACCCATCGCTCGGTGCCGTCGGGCCACACCACCCGGTATTCCGCCGTCAATAACGTGCGATCGGTCAACGCCCGTTGAAAGGCCTGTTCCGTAGTGTCCAAATCGTCGGGATGAACGCGATCGCGCCAGGTTCGATAACAGGATGGGACGCTGCCCGGCTCCAACCCCATCAAGCGGTAGTGGCTATCGCTCCAAACGGCGGCCCCCGTGCCCACCTCAAATTCCCAACTGCCGGTGTGGGTGAGTTCCAAGGCCAAGCGCCGCCGTTCTTCGCTCTCTTGCAACGCTTGCTCCACCTGCTTGCGATCGCGAATGTCGATCGAAATGCCCCCATCCCCCGTCTGGCATGGGGAATTTGACGGCAAGGCAGGGAATGCCCAGAGGCGTTTCTTCAAAGATGTGGGCTTGCTGGGTCGCCAACACCAGGCGATCGTGGGCCGCCAAATCTTCCAATTCTTCGCCAAAGAAATCCTCGCAACGCTTGCCCACCATGCTTTCGGGGGTATGGCCCAATGCCTGGGCGCAATAGCGATTCACAAACTGCACCCTGCCTTCGGCATCCTTGAAATAGGCTAGGGCGGGCAAATTGTCCATGAAGGTCTGAAAGCGCTGCTCCAGCAATTGCCGCTCCAACTCGACGGCGGCCCGCTGGGCAAACAATTGCAACACCGGCTCGATGTGGCTCAAAAGGTGTGTCGCCAACGCTTCGCGGTGCAACAAACACAGGTTTCCGATCGCCTCCCCCCTGCGATCGCGCAGGGCAATGCCCACATAGGATTGGCTTCGCAATTCCACCAGCAAGGCATCTTCGGGAAAGGTCTCCTGCAAACGGTCATGGCACTGGTAAAAACCGTGCTGCAGAGCCTCGGCGCAAGGACTGCCAGCGAGCTCATAGCACAGGTTGGGATGGGGACGACCGTCGGCCCAGACCGCCAAGGTGTTGAGGTTTGGCCCCTGCTTTCGCGCCAGCACCACATGGCTCACCCCGGTAACTGCCGCTACCTGCTGCACCAAGGCTGCAAAAAAACCTTCCCCCGATACCGCGCCGGTTTCCACCACCAGCCCCTGCAACGACTGCTCCAGTTGAACTTGGGCGGTGATGTCGGTAAAGGTAGCAGTGGCCTGGATCGCATGGCCCTCACCATCCAACTCCGGCAGGGCATCCACCAAAATCCAGACGCGATCGCGGGTTTGAGGCCGGTAAACTCCCATCACCACCCCTTTGACCGGCTGCCCCGTGCGGATCGCGGTGGAGACGGGGTGCTCTGCCCCAGGCATGGGCCGGCCATCCTGATGAATGACGTTCCAGCTTGGATCCAAGGAGGTTTTGCCCAAAAGTTGATCCGCCGTCAGCCCCAGCAATTCACAGGCCTTGGGGTTGACGTACACAATTTCGGACTGGGCGTTTTGCACCACCACGCCCACCTGCAAGCGCTCGAGGATTTTCTGTGGCATGTTGCTGGCCCGACCTTTGTCCCATTATGGCATTGGGATCCAGTGAGACAAAGGATTTCGCCCGATCGCCGCGGGTTGCCCTGGAAACGGTGCGATCGTGGGGGTGGGAAAGGGGGTTTGGGGGCTGCGCCCCCAATCATGGGCTAGCCATTTTGGCGACCGTTTTCGGGAGCGTGCACCCGGGCATAGTCATCATGAAAGCGGATGATGTCGTCTTCCCCCAGGTATTCCCCGTTTTGCACCTCGATAATTACTAGGGGGATGGTGCCAGGGTTGGCCAGGCGGTGGGGTGTACACCGGGGCACGTAGGTAGACTCGTTGCTGCCAATGAGCATCTCGCGATCGCCGCAGGTAACTTTGGCGGTACCGGACACCACGATCCAATGTTCGCTGCGGTGGTGGTGCATTTGCAGGCTGAGGCGGTGGTTGGGCATCACCTCAATGCGCTTGATTTTGTAGCCCCGGCCCTCTTCCAACACCGTGAAAGAGCCCCACGGTCGCCGCACCGTGGGATGGGCGTGGGTCAGGCCCAGGGTTTCGGGCAAGTGGGTACCCACTTCAAGATGGGATTCTGACAGACGCTCGGCCACCAACTCTTCCGGCATGGTTTTGCCCCCAAACGTTTCCCGCAATGGTCGCCCTCAGCATAGCAGGTCGGCTCGCCCGTACACCGCCGCCGGCGCCCCTTGGGCCCAAGCCCACAGGCGATCGCCCCAGGCAAAATGCCACCACTCTTGGGGGTGCCGCACGAAACCGGCTGTCCGCAGAACGTCGTGGAGCCTCTGCCGCCGCTCGTGGTAGCACCGTGCCGCTAGGTCGGGGTTGTCCCCATAAAAATTCGGGTAAGAACGGGGCGACACCTCGTCGATCGCTCCCCCCATGTCCACCACCAAACCGGTCGGATCCTGCAAGGTGACATCCACGGCGGCCCCGGTGCTGTGGGGAGGGGCCCGCTCGGGATCGGGCATTGCCCAAAATTGCGCCACCTGCGACTGAATCGAGCCCTGTTGCTCCCGGGACAAGGTTTCCCAGGGGGCCCCTGCCGAGTTGCCACCTCACGGCAGGCATGGTCGACCATAAACGCCTGCACCGCCAACGGCCGGTAGGCATCGTACACCCGCAACCGCCAGCCCGGATGTTGTTGCTGCAAATGCGACTGGGCCGCCAGCAACCGTTCCCCCACGCTCCGCCGCACATACCAGGGGGAGCGATCGCCGTAGGGAGCGCCCAACACCCGGTAGGGATGGGGTTCCCATCGCAACAGATCTGGGGGCAACGGCACCAACGGTTCGCCGCACTCTAGGGTCGGCAAATGGTCCCAGGGTCTCGGGAACGTCCCCCCGCCATCCTGCTCTGCCATGGTTCTCCTGCTAAGTCAAAGCCCCGCCGCAACTGGAACCGCTGCCGGCCGTACAACCAAAACAGTGGGCCGCCGTTTGCACCGTCGTCGCCAAATCCAACGAATGGGCCGCCAGGCAGTCCGCGAGGGTGAGGGGTTGCCCCAGCGGCGATCTTAACGGCAAATCTTCCATCTGATTGAAATCGCAATCGTAGAGTTGCCCCCGGTAGTCCACCGACAGGTGATCGCCGCACATCAGACCGGGCACCGTCGCCGGATTGAAATGCGCCGCGAGGTACTGGAGGTAGCGGCGATCGCTCCCCTGGCGCTCCAGGTAGTGCCGGGTTCGGCCCACCGGCAAATTGGCCAAAGCCAGCAAACGATGGAAGCGAATGCCAAAGGTTTCCGCCAAAAAAGACTTGTAAGCTTCCGCCAGGGGCGCTTGGGGCGGCGGCAACGGCGGGCAGGGCCCCAGGGGCGGGTTGTACACCAAGTCCAAGGGCAAGGTGTCGCCGTACCCCAAGGCATTGAGCCTTTGCAGTGCTCGAATCGAAGCGTCGTACACCCCATGGCCCCGCTGGCGATCGACATTGTCTTCGAGGTAACAGGGCAGCGAAGCCACAATGCCTACCCCCCCACTGGGCACAAAATTCCGGCAAATCTTCGTACCCCGGCACAAAATACACCGTCAAATTGGAGCGCACCACCACCGCTTTGCCGGCGGTGCGGGCGGCCACCACCAACGGTCGAAACGCCCCATGGATTTCGGGTGCCCCCCCCGTAATGTCTACGGTTTCGATTTGGGCAAACCGCTGCACCGCCGCAATGACTTGGCTCGTCACCGCCGGCATCATTTCTTCGGTGCGATGGGGGGCCTGCCTCCACATGGCAATGGGTGCAAGCCAGGTTGCAGCGCCGACCCACGTTCACCTGCAAAACGCGGATCGGACGTTTGACAAGGGGTTGGCCCACAACCTGGGCAAAATTGGGGCCTGCAACGGCAACGACCATGGTGGTTTGGGCAAAAGGATTGGTTTCCAATGTACGCGCCCTTGTGCTGAAATGGGTGGCGCCTGTTTCCACGATCGCCATGCAAAAAGTCCTGTTTGTCTGCCTGGGCAACATTTGCCGATCGCCCGCCGCCGAAAACCTGTTTAACCATTTGCTGCAACAAAAAGGGTGGCAAAGCCGCATTGCCTGCGACTCGGCCGGCACCGCCGGTTACCATACCGGGCCCCCCGAC
>JAAUUG010000104.1 GCA_012031195.1 Oscillatoriales cyanobacterium SM2_1_8 | reverse complement strand
TTTGGTGTCCGAACCTACCCGAATATATAGCCATAAATAGGTTGGTGAGGACGGAGTGCAGGGGTGAAACCCCTGCTGGGGGCGCAGCCCCCAAACCCCCTTTCTTTTGGTGTCCGAACCTATCCGAATATAGCGATGGTCATTTCAAATGCGTTTGCGACAATCTTGCCCTCACCCCCAGCCCCTCTCCCATTAAGGGAAAGGGGAGTAAAGGCAATCAAAACAATCGCAATCGTTTCATTCTTAACTAAATTGGCTGTATATCGTTGACACGGCTTGCGAAATTCGAGGAGAGGGGCGGGTCAATTTGCGCCTAGTGGGGGGGGCTGGCGGGGTAGGTGCCGTGGGCATCAAAGCAGAGGCGGTAGGAACTCTCGGGTTTCTGGCGGCCCAACGTCTGCAGACGGGCTTCGGCATCTTGGCGCCGCCGATAACGGCCCACCGCTACCGAACAGCGATCGGGTGCATCCCACACCACGCACCAGGGGTGCAACTTATCGCGATAGGTCATGATTGTCTCCGGATAATACGTCTTCAATTGCTTAGACCGGACTCGGCACGCCGCCATCCCTGGGTTGGGTTGGCGGAGCTTAATCTACATATGGTGCCTAAAATTGTTTTTTGAATTTCAAGACACCAACGGTAGGTGGAAGCCGAAGGCAAACCCCATTATTTCCGACTTGGCGGGAATTGGCATGAAGGCAAGCATAACTTCTGATTTGGGCAAGGTTAACGTTTCGTCAGGGAAACTTTACTTGCCAGGGGCGATCGCCGCCGGCAAGAATCGTTTGCTTTCGGGGGGAATGGGTTATATAAGGTATAGGCGGGGGTAAGCCCCCCCGGTCTTGTTTGGAGTTGCCCGCCGTCATGTCTACGCTTGTCATTGTCGAATCTCCCACCAAAGCCCGGACGATCCGGAACTTTTTGCCCCAGGGGTACCGGGTCGAAGCGTCGATGGGTCATGTTCGGGACCTGCCGGACTCGGCGAGCGACATTCCGGCGGAGTACAAAGCCTTGCCCTGGGCGAAGCTGGGGGTCAACGTCGAGAACGATTTTGAGCCGTTGTACGTTGTGCCCAAGGACAAAAAGAAAATTGTCCGGGAACTCAAAGAGGCCTTGAAAGGGGTCACCGAATTGATTTTGGCCACGGACGAAGACCGGGAAGGGGAGAGCATTTCGTGGCATTTGCTGCAATTGCTGAATCCCAAGGTGCCGACCAAACGGATGGTGTTTCACGAGATTACGGCGGAGGCGATCCGGGCGGCGTTGAACGAATGCCGGGAGGTGGACGAACAATTGGTGCGGGCCCAGGAAACCCGGCGGTTGTTGGATCGGTTGGTGGGGTACACCCTCTCGCCGCTGCTGTGGAAAAAGCTCAAACCCCGGTTGTCGGCGGGGCGGGTGCAATCGGTGGCGGTGCGGTTGTTGGTGGAGCGGGAGCGGCAACGGTTGGCGTTTCGCTCGGGCACCTACTGGGATTTGAAGGCGGCGTTGTTTGCGCCGGACAGCGTATTTCCGGCCCAACTGGTTTCCCTGAACGGCCAGAACGTGGCCAGCGGCGAAGATTTTGACAGCCGGACAGGGCAACTGGCGGCTGGCAAAAACGTGGTGTTGTTGGACGAAACCACCGCCCAAGCCTTGGCCGATCGCCTGTTGACGGCACCTTGGGTGGTCGAGAAACTGGAGCGGCGGCCGAAGACCCAGAAACCTTCACCGCCCTTTACCACTTCCACCTTGCAGCAGGAGGCCAACCGCAAATTGCGGTTGTCGGCCCGGGACACGATGCGCATTGCCCAATCTTTGTACGAGCAGGGGTACATCACCTACATGCGGACCGATTCGGTGCACTTGTCCCAACAGGCGATCGCCGCAGCGCGGCAGTGTGCCGAGCAGATGTACGGGCCGGAGTATTTGAGCCCGAAACCACGGCAATACACCACCAAAGCCAAGGGGGCACAGGAAGCCCACGAAGCGATTCGACCGGCGGGGGAAACGTTTCGCACCCTCCAGGAAACCGGGCTCATGGGGCGCGAAGGGCAGGTGTACGACTTGATTTGGAAGCGGACGGTGGCCTGTCAAATGGCCGATGCCCGGCAAACCCTGATTACGGCGCGGATTCAGGCAGAAGAGGCCATGTTTCGGGCCAGCGGCAAGCAGATTGATTTTCCGGGGTTTTTCCGGGCCTACGTTGAAGGGTCGGACGATCCGGAGGCCGCCCTCGAAAGCCGGGAAGTGATTTTGCCGGCCATGGCCCCGGGCGATCGCCTAACGTGTCGGGGGATTGAGTCCCTCAAGCACGAAACCCAGCCCCCGGCCCGCTACACCGAAGCCAGCTTGGTCAAGACCCTGGAAAGCGAAGGCATTGGTCGCCCCAGCACCTACGCCAGCATCATCGGCACCATTTGCGATCCGACCCGGGGCTATGCCACCGCCGTCCACAACGCTTTGGTGCCCACTTTTACCGCCTTTGCCGTGACCTCGTTGTTGGAGGAGCACTTTCCGAACTTGGTGGACGTGGGGTTTACCTCGCGGATGGAACAAACCTTGGACGACATTTCGACGGGGCAGGCCAACTGGCTGTCCTACCTGCGGGAATTTTATTTGGGGGAATCCGGACTGGAGAACCAGGTCAAAACGCGGGAGCACGAGATTGACCCGGATGTGGCCCGCACCCTGGAGTTGGCCCCGGCCCCAGCCGTGCGGGTGAAGATCGGTAAATTTGGGCCGTACATTCAGCAGGGGGAGGGCGATCGCGCCGTTTCGGCTTCTTTGCCCCAAGATTTAACCCCGGCGGAGTTGGCGATCGACACCATCGAAACCTTGCTCAAGCAAAAATTGGAAGGCCCCGATCAAGTCGGGGTGCATCCGGCGAGCGGCGAGCCGATTTTTCTGTTGGTGGGGCAGTACGGGCCCTATGTGCAGATGGGGAATGCCACCGAGGAAAACCCGAAACCGCGCCGGGCATCGTTGCCGAAGGGCACGTCTCCCGAAGACCTGACCTTGGATTTGGCGGTGAAATTGTTGGAATTGCCCCGGGGGTTGGGGGTGCATCCCGAAACCGGGGGCAAAATTGAGGCCAACCAGGGGCGGTTTGGCCCCTACGTGATGCTCGATCGCGGCAAGGAGGGGAAAGATTATCGGTCGCTGAAGGGGGAAGACGATCCCTACACCATTACCCTGGAGCGGGCTTTGGTGTTGTTGGCGCAACCGAAGGCCAGCCGTCGGGGGGCCACGCCGTTGCGGACGCTGGGGGCCCACGGTGCGGCCGAGATCGAGCTTTACAGCGGCAAGTACGGCCCCTACTTGAAGTATGGCAAAACCAACCTGTCGTTGCCCAAGGAAGTATCGCCGGAAAACATTACCCTCGAACAGGCGATCGCCCTGTTGGCCAGCAAGGAGGTGGTGCCCATTGCCGAAGCGCCCACAGCCAAGGCCAAGGGCAATACGAAGGGCAGCCCCAAAGCCACTCCGGACAAGGGCACGGCCAAGAAAAGCCCAACCGCCACCCGGACAACCAAAACCAAAACCACCTCCCGGAGCCGCAGCAAGGCTGCACCGGCCTCCAATTCGCCATGATCGGTTCCTACGGCACTTGGCGATCGCCCCTCACCGCCGATGCGGCCGTAGCCCGGACCGTTGGTCTGTCGGAGGTACGGTTGGGGGATGGGGTTTGGTGGTTGGAGAAGCGGCCGGCTGAGGAGGGTCGCAGCGTGTTGGTCAGTGCCAACCGGGTGTTGCCCCCCCCGTTTTCGGTACGCAACCGGGTCAACGAGTATGGTGGCGGGGCCTACCTGTTGTTGCCGGACGGGGTCCTTTTCACCAACGATGCCGATCGCCGGTTGTATCGATGGCAGTGGGGGGAAACGCCGATGCCGTTGACGGTTGCCGGCCCCCATCAATACGCCGATGGGGTATGGAGCGAGGTTTGGCAACAATCCATCTGGGTGCGGGAAATGGCCGAGCCGCCGGGGCAACAGGCGTTGGTGGCGATCGGGGCGGACGGGGCCGAGGAGGTTGTGGTCACCGGGGCGGATTTTTACGCGGCACCCTGTTGGCGGGGGGACGGGCGGCAACTGGCGTGGGTGAGTTGGAACGCGCCGGCCATGCCTTGGGACAGCAGCGAATTGTGGGTCGCCGATGTCGAGGGCGATCGGGGGGGGCTGCGGTTGACGGCCCCCCGGTGGGTGGCCGGGGGAGCGCAAGAAGCGGTGATGCAACCTTTGTGGGCTCCCAACGGCGACCTTTACTTTGTCAGCGATCGGGCGGGCTGGTGGAACCTGTATCGGTGGCACCCTGAACACGGAACGGTGGCCGTGTATCCAATCACCGCCGAGTTTGGGCATCCGCCTTGGGTCTTTGGGCAGCGCACCTACGGTTTTCTGGGGCAACGGCACCTGTTGGCTGCCTATGGGCAGCAGGGGCGCTGGTTCCTGGGGTTAATTGGACTGGGGGAAAGCCCTTCCCTCCAGCAATTTGAATTGCCTTTCACCCAAATCGCCGATGTGCAGTGTCAAGGCGATCGCGCCGTTTGGATTGGTTCCGGCCCGCAAACGCCGCCGGCGATCGCAGCTTGCGCCCTGCCCCATTTCAACTGGGAAATTGTGCAGGGGGGCGCCACCGAATGGCCGTCCCCTCTTTTGTCTCAGCCGGAACCGATCGAGTTTCAGGGAGGGGTGGGGCCGGTCTGGGGGTTTTGCTACCCGCCCCAAAACCCGGAGTGGTCGGCGGCGACGGGGGAGCGGCCGCCGTTGTTGGTGCGGTGCCATGGGGGGCCCACCGGCGCCCGGGGCGACGGTTTCGATCTGAAAGTGCAATTTTGGACCAGCCGCGGTTTTGTGGTACTGGACATCAACTACAGCGGCAGCAGCGGGTACGGCCGTCCCTACCGCGATCGTCTGGTGGGGGAATGGGGGCGTTTGGATTGGCAAGATTGCGTTTTGGGGGCTCAACATTTAATCCGCTTGGGCCGGGTGGACGGCGATCGCTGTTTCATCACCGGCAGCAGTGCGGGGGGATACACCGCCCTGTGTGCCTTGGCCCAAAGCGACGTCTTTCGGGCGGGGGCCAGCTACTACGGCATCGCCGACATGGAATCCCTGCGGGCCCAAACCCATCGGTTTGAAGCGGGATACATCGAGCGGTTGGTGGGGCCCTACACGCCGGAGCGCTATCGGGAGCGATCGCCCCTGTACCAAAACCTGCAACGGCCGGTCGTTTTCTTCCAAGGATTGCGGGATCGGGTGGTGCCCCCATCCCAAACGGCAGCGATGGTGGAATCCCTCCGGCAGCGGGGCATTCCGGTGGCGTGCCTGACCTTTGCCGAAGAGGGCCACGGGTTTCGGCGGGCCGAGACCCAAAGCGCCTGTTTGGCCGCCGAATTGGCTTTTTACGGGCGGGTAGCCGGCTTTCGGCCAGACTTTGGGCCAGATGGGAGGGCTCCCGACTTGGCGATCGCCAACCTGTAGAACCGGCTGCTTAAATTATGGCAATTTTACGGCTGTGAACAGCTTGGTTGGGACGGGGTGCAGGGTGAACCTGACTGGGGGCGCAGCCCCCACCCCCCCTTTTCTTTCGATGTCCGAACCCATCCGAATGTAGCCATATAGTCAATTTAATTAAAAGTGGCACGACCGCGGTTGTTTTGATTGCCTTTACTCCCTTCTCCCTCCTTGGGAGAGGGGCTGGGGGTGAGGGAAAATTGTTGCAAACACATTTGAAATGACTATACGTTTTTAGAAAATTCAGACCTGACGTATTGGGGCCAACGATCCTTGCCGGCCTTTGGGCGGTAAGCTAACCTACCGGGAAAAGGGACACAGGGAGGCGCCATGGATGCCGAGGCGATCGCGCAGCAGTTGGAAAGCATTTTGGGCATACCGGGACTGCAGGTGCAGGTGGTGATGGACGACGGCACCCTGATGGTGGTGTGGAACCGCGCCGTCGGCACCGAGCTCCACTACCCCGAGCTGATGCCCCAAATCGTTGCCGGTTTGCGCGGGATGGGGGTCAATTTGCCCCCCCAAATTGATTTTTGCAGCCGGGAATTGGGGGCCTACGACCCCGATTGGCAGGAGACCTACACGGTACCGGCCCCCGCCCCGCCCCCGGAGTCAGCCCCCAAGGTTTTGGCGGACTATTGTTTTTCCCGCAACAAGGGTTTGGTGAGTGCCCCGTTGGACAACCCGCCGGCTCGGGTCGCCGCTTTGGTGTATCAATTTGATGCGCGGGAACGGGAAGATCAACTGGCGATCGCCCCGGTGCTGGAGGAATTTTTTGCCGCCCCGGCCAAAACCAACCTCGATCGCTTGGGGGAGGAAGATCGCCGGTTTATCAACAACATCAAAAGTTTGGACGATCGAGAATTTCGCTCGATGGCGGTGTGGCTGAGCCGGTATTGCCGCGATCCAGAAGCCACGTTGACGCAAATCTGTGGGGTTTTGCAACCAGCGCCGGAAGCCATTGCCACGCCGGAACCCACCCCAACACCCGCGGCCGAGCCGCTACGCCCTGGACGAACGGGGGAAAGCCCTGGCCGTAGCCCTCGCGCCGGTCGCCCTGGAGGGCAAGCCCCCAATCGCAAAGTCAAAACCTCACCCCAAGGATTTCAGACCACCGAAATTGGGCCCATCCTGGGGGTGTTCGCGATCGTGAGCCTGTGCGGTTGGTTGGCTTCAGGCGTCGCCGGCGCCTTGGGGCCCGTTGGCACCTTGACGGTGGGGGCCGGGGCCGCCGCCGGCATGGGCACCGCGATCAACAACGCAACGTTGCGGGGGGTCGCCGTGGTCATTTTGATTGCCCTGTACATCGTTTTCTCCGGCTTTTTGGGGTTCCTGATTTTGTGGGTGGAAGGGTTGTCGTGGTTGATGGGGTTGGTGACCGGGGTGGCTGCCAAAACCATCGCCAAGCAAAGCGGTACCGACAGCCTGTTGGCGCCGAAGCCCCTGCGGTTGTTGATGGCCGGCGGCGCCGCCTTCCTGCTGTCGTTGGCCCCGATTGTGTTCAACTTTGGTGGGGTCACCGTAGGACGAGGTGGCAGCGTGAACGGCACCGGGGCCGTGTTGGCCGATCGCAAAGCCAACGGCAGCATCACTTGGCAGAGCAAGCCTTTGGCCGTGCGGGGAGCGGCCGCCATTTGGAATCCCAACAATCAAGAAATGCGGGTTTCCCTGTTGCCGGTACCCGTCACCGAAGGAGATTTGAGCATTCTGCAATCGTTGGTGGCCGAAGAGGGAGAGGAACGCAGCACCAACGAGTTTCCGGCCTACGGTTTGGTGGAAGATCGCCCCTCCCACGATGCCAAGCAATTTCCGCAGATGCCGGCGGCCCAGTTGGACATTCGCTTCAAGCCCAACAGCCCTTTAACGACGGCCAATGTCTTGGCCTACAACCTCACGGCGGCCTGGCCCGTCAGCGACAGCGGCACCCAGTTTGTGGGGATGCTGTGTTACTTCGGCATGTGCCAAAACCCCAAAGACGGCCTCGATATTGCCTTGGTGGAACCCAAAGCCGGCGGCAACCTCAGCCTGACCCTGTTGCCCGTCAATCCCCCGGAAGGTCTCAACGTCTCGCTGACCGTGAACACCAAGGTTTCGGTGTTGGGTTCTTGAGGTAAGCTAGGGCCGCTTGGTTTGCAAGGCTGGTCATGGCTCCGAAAATTTTGGTCTTGGACGACGATCCCACCGGATCGCAGACAGTGCATGGGTGTTTGTTGTTGACCCGCTGGGACGAAGCCACCCTCCGGCAAGGGCTGGCCGATCCTTCCCCCCTCCTGTTTGTGTTGACCAATACCCGGGCCCTCCCCCCCGACCAAGCCGCCCAACGTACCCACGAAGTTTGCCGCCAACTGCGGGCGGCCATGGCGGCCGTGGGCATCGACCAATACGCGATCGTGAGCCGTTCCGATTCCACCCTGCGGGGCCATTACCCCATCGAAACCGATGCGATCGCCGCCGAGATGGGGCCCTTCGATGCCCACTTTTTGGTGCCGGCGTTTTTTGAGGGGGGGCGCTTCACCCGCGATAGCGTGCATTACCTGATGGTGGACGGGCGGCCGGTGCCCACCCACCGAAACCGAGTTTGCCAAGGATTCGGTGTTTGGCTACCGCCACAGCTATTTGCCCGACTACGTGGCCGAAAAAACCCAGGGGCAAATCCCCGCCGACCAAGTGGAGCGGTTTTTGCTGGCGGAGGTGCGGGCCGGCGTGGGCGATCGCCTGCAGCGTTTAACCGGCAACCGTTGCGCCGTGGTGGATGCCGAAAACCAAGAGGATTTGGATCGGTTTGCGGCCGATGTCTTGGCCGCTGCGGCCCAGGGAAAGCGTTTCTTGTTTCGCAGCGCCGCCAGTTTGCTGACCTCTTTGGCCCAGTTGCCCCCCCAACCGGTGGCGCCGACGGCAATGGGCAAATTCACCCGGGCGATCGCCCCCCTCGGTCAAGCAGGCCGCAAGCAGGGAGCCGTTTTGGTGGGCTCCCACGTGCGCAAGACCACCGAACAACTGGCGGAATTGCTCAAACAACCAACGGTGGCCCCGATCGAATTGGACTTGCCACGGTTGCAGACGGGAACCCCCGAAGCCGACCTGTTGACGGCCGCCCAAGGGGCGATCGCCGAGGCTTGGGGTCGGGGGCTCACCCCCGTGGTGTTCACCAGCCGCGAAGAGCTGACCTTTGCCGATGCCCCCACGCGGTTGGCCTTTGGGCAGCGGGTATCGGCATTGCTGATGGCGATCGCCCGGAGTTTGCCGGCCGACTTGGGGTTTTTGATTGGCAAAGGGGGAATTACGTCCAACGATCTGCTCAGCGACGGGTTGGCGGTGCCGTCGGTGCGGTTGCAGGGGCAGATTTTGCCCGGTTGTTCCCTGGTGGTGCTCCCGGACAGCCATCCCCAATTTCCCCAATTGCCGGTGGTGTTGTTTCCCGGCAACGTGGGGGATGCCCAAGCCCTCGCCACGGTCTACGATCGCCTGAGTTCTCCAGCGTATAGCTGTTTTGCATAGCGACGAGACAAGCCAAGTCGGGTCGCAGGGGCGAAGCCCCTATTGGTTCTATTGGACTTTCGTTGGGCAGGAAAAAAACATATAGCTGTTTTGCATA
>JAAUUG010000103.1 GCA_012031195.1 Oscillatoriales cyanobacterium SM2_1_8 | reverse complement strand
CCCGGGGGCACCGTGGCCTTGGGCAGTGTGGGCGAAAACGCTTGGGTGGGTCTGCCCAACGGTCTGCCCGATTACGCCCAAGTCCATCGGTTTCGCGATCTCACCCTGAGCGATCGCAGTTTGGTGCAGGCCAGCGGCGCCCAGCGGGGGGATATTGTTTTGCGGGGCCAGCAGGTGTGGCTCCGGGAGGGCAGCATTGTCTCGGTGGATGCCTTGGGGGAGAGCGACGGCGGCACCCTGGCGGTCACCGCCCAAAACCTGTTGTTGCAGGACGGCTCCCAACTCCAAACCGGTACCCGTGGCCCCGGCCCCGGCGGCAACTTGGTGGTGCAGTCCGAGGCGATCGCCATCCAGGGACACCGACCCAACAGCCGCATCGTCAGCGGTTTGCTGGCGGTCAGCACGGCCGAAGCCACGGGAACCGGCGGGCAAATTGCGGTCACGACCAACCGCCTGACCCTCACCGACGGCGGTCAAATCGCCACCACCACCTTTGGTCGAGGGGATGCCGGCAACCTGCGCATTGTGGCCGACGCGATCGGCATTGCCGGCGGCATTCCGGGCGACGATCTCATTGCCAGCGGCATCAAGGCGGCCACCGGCCTCAACGCCGTGGGGCGGGGGGGAGAGGCGATCGTCACGGCTCGCCAAATCGACGTGCGCAACGGTGGCGAAATCCAGGTTTCTACCTTGGGCAGCGGCAACGCCGGCGAACTGCGGCTGACCGTGGGGGAATCCCTGACCGTCCAAGGCACCAGCGAAACCGGGCAATTTCCCAGCGGCGTGCGCGCCGTTGCCGGTTTGGTCGGGGTCAACGAAGCGGTGAGCGGTGCCGGGGGGAATTTGATGGTGCGGGGCCCCCATCTCCAAATCGCCGATGGGGCGATCGTGCAAGTGAGCGCCACGGGGAGCGGTGCCGCCGGCAACTTGCAAATCGAGGGCGATCGCCTGGAATTGCGCAACGGAGCCGCTTTGGTGGGAGATACCCGCGCCGGAGCCGGCAACCTCCAAATTGCCACAGGGCTGCTCATTCTCCGGGAAAATAGCCGCATCAGCACCAACGCTCAAGGGGTGGCCGTGGGCGGCAACCTGGATGTGCAAAGCAACGTCTTGGTGGCCCTTGCCAACAGCGACATTACCGCCAACGCCGAAGCCGCCAGGGGGGGACGCATTTCCCTGCAAACCAGGGGTTTGTTGGGAACCACCTTTCGCGATCGCCTGACCCCTGCCAGCGACATCACCGCCACCTCGGAATTGGGGCCAGAGTTCAGCGGCATTGTCGAGATTCAGGCGCCCGATCGCGACCCCAACCCGACCGTGGGGGCCTTCCCCGAGCAACCGTTGGATGTTGCCCCCTGGTTGACTTCCCGTTGCCGCCAAGATGCCGTTCGCCGCAATCGGTTTGTGTGGGTCGGCGGCGGTGGCCTGCCCCAAGCCCCCTTCTTTGCCCCGTTGGTGGATTTGGGGGAGCTCTCCCCATCGTCGAAGGCGCCGGGGCGATCGTCGGCCGTTCTCCTCGAGGGGTGCGGCGAAGCGCCATGGGGGAAACCTAGCCCCCCAATTGGGCTGGATGGCAGAAAACCCGCTTCGGTACTTGGATTCCCCCTCTCCCCGGTTTCTGAGCCTGCCGAAGGAGGGAAAGGAAGCCAAAGCACCTCTGGTTCCCTTTCTCCCTCCATGGGGGAAGGGGTTGGGGGATGGGAAAAATGAGCCACATGGGAGAGGGGTCTGGCAAAGTTGGCGCAAGTTTTGGCGAAGGTCACAAAAAGCGCGGAACTGCAGTAGGCTAGATCCCTGCATTCGTTACCCAAGCCCATGGCCCTCCTGGTGCAAAAATTCGGCGGCTCTTCCGTCGCCACCCCCGATCGCCTTGGCAACGTGCGCGATCGCATCCGGCAAGCCGTTGCCGCCGGCCATCAAGTGGTAGCGGTCGTCTCCGCTATGGGCAAAACCACCGATGAATTGTTGGGCTTGGCGGCAGCGGTCACCGGGGGGCAAGGGGGAAACGAGCGGGAGCGGGATTTGCTGTTGGCCAGCGGCGAACAGGTGAGCGTAGCTTTGCTGGCTTTGGCGTTGCAGGCGGCCGGTCAGCCGGCGATCGGGCTATTGGGCCACCACCTGCGGATTGTGGCGGAACCGATCCACGGTCGAGCCCGAATTTTGTACGTCGAAACCGAGCGCCTGCGCACCCACCTCAACCAAGGGGAAGTGGTGGTGGTGGCGGGTTTTCAGGGGGTAGCCGCCGTGGGCGATCGTGTCACCGATGAAATCGTCACCCTGGGACGGGGGGGCTCCGACACCTCCGCCGTGGCGATCGCCGCCGCTTTGGAGGCCGATCGCTGCGAAATTTACACCGACGTGCCGGGCATTTTGACCACCGATCCCCGGATTGTGCCCGCCGCCAGCCTGTTGGCCACCATCACCTGCGACGAAATGCTGGAACTGGCCAGCCAGGGGGCCAAGGTGTTGCACCCACGGGCCGTCGAAATCGCCCGCAATTTCGGCGTGGATTTGGTGGTGCGTTCCAGTTGGAGTGCAGACCCCGGCACCCTGGTGGTGTCGCCGCCCCATTGCCAAGGCAATCCCAAAGCCCTGGAAGTCCACAATTTTGTGGAAGGGGTCACCCTCGATACCCGCCACATCAAAATCGGGTTGTTGGAAGTGCCCGATCGCCCCGGCATTGCCGCCCAGTTGTTTGGGGCTTTGGCCGAAGCGGGCATCGAAGTGGAAACCATCGTGCAATCGATCTACGATCGCACCAGTGCCGGCCCCGTCAACGACATTGTGTTCACCGTACCCCGCGCCCAACAAGCCGCCGCCGCCGCCCTGTTGCCCACCTTGCCCTTTGCCCCCCAAGCCATCCAGATCGATCCGGAGGTGGTACGGGTCAGCATTGTTGGGGTCGGGATTGTCGGCCGCCCTGGCATCCTCGCCCAGATGTTCGATGCCTTGGCCCACGGGCAAATCAACATCCAAACCATTGCCACATCCGAAATTGAAGTGAGTTGCCTGGTGGCCCAAACCGATGGCGATCGCGCCGTCCAAATTTTGCAGGAAACCTTTGGTGTCCCCCAGGTGCCGGTGCTGGAAACCACCCTGAGTCCCGAAGCGCGCACCGTGTGCGGGGTGGCCTTGGATCGGCAACGGGTCAAACTGGCGGTGCGGGGAGTGCCCGATCGCCCTGGGGCCGCCGCCCAAATTTTCCGTCACCTCGCCGATCGGGGCATTGTCCTGGATACCATCGCCCAAGCCCAATCCAGCCACAACGCCAACGACATTGCCTTTACCGTCGCCACCGCCGATGCCGAAGCCGCCCATGCCGCCCTGCAAACCGTCGCCCAAGCCCTGCACTGCCAAGGCGTGGTTTACGATGGCGAAATCGCCAAAGTGAGCATCGTTGGGGCCGCCATGACCCGCCATGCTGGAATTGCGGCCCGGATGTTTCGGGCCCTCGCCGATTTAGGGGTTAACATTGAAACCATTGCCACCTCCGAAATCAAAGTCAGTTGCATCGTGCGTGAGCAACAGGCCGAGGCCGCCGTCCACCGCATCCACGAAGCGTTTGCCTTGGGGGGCGATCGCCCCGTCGTGGTTCCCGATCGCGCCGGATAGTAGATTTTTGTCAAACCCGCCTATGTCGCCTGAACCCAAACCCCCCCTGGAATCCCCGGTGCCCGAAAAAAAAGGGCGGGTACGGGAATTTATTGATGAAAACGTCCCCACCCTCGTCGCGGCGATCGCGTTGGCCCTGGGGGTACGCTGGCTGATTGCCGAACCCCGGTACATTCCTTCGAGCTCCATGGAGCCCACCCTCCAAATCAACGATCGCCTGATTGTCGAAAAAATCACCTACCGGTTTCGCCTCCCCGAACGGGGCGAGGTGGTGGTGTTTTATCCCCCGACCCACCCCCTGGTCGAAGACACCAGCAAGGTTTACATCAAGCGCGTGGTGGGACTGCCGGGCGATCGCCTCCGCATCGCCACCGGCCAGGTTTTTGTGAACGACCTCCCCCTGGAGGAACCCTATACCGCCGAAGGCCCCCGTTACCAATTGCCGATTGTCCGCGAAAAAGATTGCCTGGGATGTTTTCAACCGCCGGTGGAACTCAGCGCCAACGGCACCGCCGTGTTTGTGGTGCCCCCCGGCCATTACTGGGTGATGGGGGACAACCGCAACAACAGTCAAGATTCCCATGCGTGGGGCTTCCTGCCGCAGCAAAACCTCGTCGGGCGGGCCGTGTTTCGCTATTGGCCCCTGGATCGCCGCTTTGGTTTGTTGCCCCTCCCCCCCTACGCAGCGGCCCAAAAACCATAAATTCAGCCCAAAAATGGGCTAAGATAGGCGGAATTCGATCAATGAACATGGGCGCTTCCTTAAAGATTCGAGACGCGGTTTCGCCATCCGGAGCCAAGCTGGCCATTGTGACCCTTGACAACCGCTTCGATTCGACCGTTTCCTATGAGTTGCGGTCTCAGTTGCAGCAGGTTGTGGATTTTGGCTACGCCAACCTGTTGTTGGACATGCACGCGGTTCGCAGCTTCGACAGTTCTGGGATCGGTTTGCTGGTGTCGGTGGCCCGTCGCTGCCGGGATCAAAGGGGCTGTGTGGTTTTGTTTGCCCTGCCCGACATTGTGACCGTGGCCCTGGAAACCGCCTCGTTGCTCTCCATGTTTACCATTTTTCCAGATGAAGCCGCCGCCATTCAAGGGTTTACCGAAGTCAAATCCCCTTACGTCTAGGTGTGGTTGCCTGCCAGCTCCCCAGGCTCAAGGCGGACTCCCCACACCAGGAGGGTGCGGTCTTCGCTGCCGCTGACCAAAATTCGGCGATCGCGGCTTAGGGCCAGGGCGTGAATCACTTCGCGGTGGCCCCGCAGGGTACAAATTTCGCGGTAAGTGGCCACATCCCACGCTTTGATTTCGCGGAAACTGGCGCTGAACAAGACCTGGCCATCGGCGCTCAGGGCCAAATGCCGCACTTCTCCTTTGTGCCCCTCCAATTGGGCGATCGCCTGTCCCGTCTGCAAATCCCAAACGGCAATGGTTTTGTCGCGGCTGCCGCTGAACAACCGGCCGTTGTCCGGGCTGAAGGCAAAAGACCAGACCCGCGCCGAATGCCCCACAAACTCCCAACGTTGCCGACCGGTGGCGGTATCCCAAACCCGAATGGCGGTGTTCCAACTGCAACTGGCGATCGTGCCGCCGTCGGGGCTGAGGGCCACGGCATTCACCAAATTGGTGTGGGCCGGAATCACACGGCGGGTTTGCCCCGTCGCCAAATCCCAGACCCGAATCGTAGAATCTTGGCTGCCGGAAACCACCGTGTTGCCATCCGGGGCGATCGCCACCGAATTGACGGGGCCGCTGTGGCCGCGCAACAGGCGAATCGGGCGACCGGTGGCAGGATCCCAAGCGGCAATCACGCGATCGCGGCCGCTGCTGAGCAAAGTGCCGGTGGGGGCGATCGCCACCGACGTGACGGCATGGCCGTGCCCCACCAACGTCCGCAACTTGAGGCCGGTGACCAAATCCCAGAGGTGGATCGTGCGATCGTCGCCGCAACTTGCCAAAAGGCAGCCATCGGCCGACAGGGCCAAGGCGGTAACGGATTGGCGATGCCCGGTCAGGCAGCGGAGGGGCGCAAACCGTTGGGGTTCGGTGCAACCCTGGAGCAGGGCTTGCCAATGGGGATCGTTTCCCGCCAGCAACCGAGCTGCCAACTGCACCTCCGGGTGGGCATCTTGCAAACCTTGGGCCATGGCCGTCAACGGCAAATCGGCACGGCGGTGGGCGGCCCGCAACGCCGCAATGCGCGTCGCCGGATGGGGACTGGCCAACCCTCCTAGTACCGCCCCGTGGGGTGGACTTTGCCCCCCCCAATACCGCGTCTCGTTGTTGGGGAAACTGAAACGACATGGGGACATGGTGGTCAAGGCTTCCATTGTGCCTCAGACCGTTGCCGGAGCGCACCTGCCAGCGATCGCCAAGAAACCGATCGCCGCCGGTCAATCCAGGGTATTATTTGGCCCAGAACAGTCCCCCAGGGGAACCTACACAGCAAGCGGGGAAGAGCCGTGCTGGAATGTCGAAACGCCCTCGAAGATTTGGTGCTGTCCGAAGCCCAAGCCCAGTACGAACGGTTGCGAGAAGATTGGCGATCGCAAGTACACCTCAACGAAATTGCCGCCTACGCCCTCAATCGCCTGCCGCCCATGTATGCCACAACCCGGGGGGGTGGCTCCAACTGCGGAAAAAAGCTGAATTGGAGATGAAACCGCAGGTCGAACAAACGATCCGACGGGCGTTGTTGGCGGTACGTCGAGACGTGTTGCGGGAAGCCAGCCCCCTGCCCGAAGAAGAACTGGACATGGAGTTGGTGGCGCTGGGCACGTTGCAGGAACTGTTCCAGATTCGGAGCCTGCTGTGGCGAGATGTGCCCCGGTTGCTCCACGAAAACCTCATGGCGGCCAAACTGCGGCGGGCGGTTTCGTACACCTACCTTACCCCCTCCCAGCGCCACGCCCGGGACGTCAAAGATTACCTCAAGCGCAGCAAAGGCGTCCCCAGCCGCAACGTGGTGGCGGCCCCGTCCCCACCGATCGCACCCGCCCGCCCGCCAGTCCCCGCGAGTTTACCAACGTCCTTGAAAAAATTATTTACGCGATCGCCGAACGGCAATTGCAACGCCATTCCGGCGGAAGTGGCCGCCCGCCTAAACGTCTACGAGATCATGGCCTACGCCCTCAACCGGCTGCCCCCGATGTACGCCTCCAGCGATCACGGCCTCAAACAACAGCGCTATCGGGCCAAGGTCGAACTCTCCGCCCGGATCAGCGAAGTGTTGCGGGAAGCGATCGTCAAAGTGGCCAAATCGCCGCTGCGGGGGGCCCAACCCCTCCTCCAGTCCACGGCGATCGCCGAGCGGGACTACGCCCTGCAGGCCGTACGCGAAATGCTCGGGCGGGAGGATGTATCCCTCGAAAACGTTGGGGATGTGGTGCGAGAAGCGCTCGCCCAGGTGCGTACCGGCAACCTGGTCTGGCAATCCCAACCCTCTTCCTCTTGGTATGCCCCCTATTAACCCCCCCGATGGATCGCCATGGAACGGGGTGGGGGAGGGTCGGCCAAGGGCGGGGGAAGGTCCGTCCCCAGGCTTCACCAAGGGGAGTACACTAGAGAGAATCGTTACGGAAGTTTACAATGGGGTCATCTTTGATCGCGCCGGAGACAACGATCGCGCCGGAAGCAACCAAGATGGGCGATCGCTTGGATGGGTCGTGGGAGAGCGCCCTCAGCACGTTGCTGGGGTTGGGGCGGGCTGCGGGAGCCGACCTGGTGGAATTCTTTTTGGAGCGCAACAACTACGTCAGTTGCACCGCCGAAGAGGACACCGTGACGGCGTTGGCCCCCCGGCTGGAATTGGGGGCGGGCGTGCGGGTATTTTTGGGCAAGACCGATGCCTACGTCAGCACCAACAACGTTGGCTTTGAGGGCTTAAAAGCTGCCTTGGACAGCGCTTTGTCCATTTTGGGATTGACCTTGCCCAGCCGCAGTGTGTTTGCGCCCGCCGTCAACCTGGAATGGCTGCGGGACTACGGCAGCCGCAAGGAAGACTGGTTGACCCAAGCCAGCCCCATGGCCGAAATGGTGGACATCCTGCTGGCCGCCAACCGGGAATTGGCCCAACAGGCCAAGCACATTCGGGCCCGGCGTTCCAGCTTTTTCCGCGACTGGCAGGAGGTGTTGGTAGCCGCCAGCGACGGCACCTTTGCCCGGGACATTCGGTTGGTGCAATCCGCGGCCAGTTCTTTGCTGTGTGCCGACGGCGAGCATCGGGCCTCGGTGGGGCAACGGGCCGGCAACAGCAGCGATCCAAGTTTCCTGCGGCACTGGAACTACGCCCAGTCCGCGGCCGAATTGGCGGAATCGGCGGGGCAAATGCTCTATGCCGACTATGTGGAATCGGGAACCTATCCGGTGATTATGGCCAACGCCTTTGGCGGCGTGATCTTTCACGAAGCCTGCGGTCACCTTTTGGAAACCACCCAAATTCAAGCCGAAACCACCCCCTTTCGCGATCGCAAAAAACAAGTGATTGCCCACCCCAGCCTCACCGCCTGGGATGAAGGGTTGAGCGAAGGTGCCTTTGGATCGATCGCCATGGACGACGAAGGCATGCCCGCCCAGCGGACGTTGTTGATCGAGAACGGCGTATTGCGCAACTTTTTGAGCGATCGCGCGGGGGAGAAACAAACCGGTCATCCCCGTACCGGCAGCGGTCGCCGCAACAGTTACGAGTATGCGGCCGCCAGCCGGATGCGGAACACCTACATTGCGCCGGGGCCCCACACGGTGGGGGATTTGTTGGCTTCGGTCGAGCGGGGGCTGTACTGCAAAAAAATGGGGGGGGGCAGCGTCGGCCCCACCGGGGAATTCAATTTCGCCGTGGACGAAGCCTACCTGATCGAAAACGGGCGCATCACCAAACCCCTCAAAGGAGCCATTCTCATCGGCGAAGCCAAGGAAATCATGAAAAACATTTCCATGTGTGCCGACGATTTGGAATTGGCGGCGGGTTTTTGCGGCTCCGTCAGCGGCAGCATTCATGTCACCGTCGGTCAACCCCACATCAAAGTCGAGGCGATCGCCGTTGGGGGGCGCTAGCCCATTTCCGTTGCGAAACCCACGGGAAGCGCCGGGGAAATTTCCTGGAGGTGAACCGGCGCCAGCCCCCGTCCGTCCAAGCCATGGTATGCTTTGCAAAAGTGTACAAACCAACACAAATCTACATAAATTCTAGGAGCGGCGGCATGAATCGGAACGCATTGTGGATGGGTGCTTTGGCGCTCTGTGTAGGAGTTGGAGCCGCTGTGGCCCCGGTGGTTGCCAACCAAGGCAGCAAGACCGAGAAGATGGCGCCGAAGGAAGCCAAGGCGGGCGGAACCATCGTCGATGTGGCGGCGGCGAACCAAGATTTTTCCACCCTGGTGAAGGCTGTGAAGGCGGCCGGTTTGGTGGACACCTTGGCGGGGCCGGGGCCGTTGACGGTGTTTGCTCCCACCAACGCAGCCATTGCCGCCGCCATCTCCGCGCTGGCGTCTCGCACGTCTGACATACTGTCAACCGGGAGCTGTCTGCGCCAGATCCTGAC
>JAAUUG010000002.1 GCA_012031195.1 Oscillatoriales cyanobacterium SM2_1_8 | reverse complement strand
CCACCCCATCTGCGCCCCCAGCAGCGACATTCGCAATTTGGTGTTGGCCCCCGGTACCCCCTTCAACGGCGGCGATCAAGAATTGACCGGTACCCCCCACATCTACCGGTTTCCGGGAGAAGCTGGGACTGTCCTCGTCGCCCAATTGAGCGGCGCCACGGCCAAATTTGCCCTGACCGGCAGCAACGGCCAGCCCCTTCGGGCCGATACCGCCGACTTGGTTTCGTGGAGCGGTGCCCTGCCTCAAAACGACACCTATCAACTGACCGTCACCGGCAGCGGCTCCTACAAGCTGACCCTGGCCTTGAGTGCCGGAGAAGCTCCGCCTTCCGAGCCGCCGCCCCCCCCCGAACCGGAGCGCACCATTCAAATTCGCTAAAACAATTCCGGAAGGGGTTGTGGCCTTGGCAACAATCCGGTCCCGTGCGTTTGCGGAGCGTTCACCCATACATTACTATTGACTAGACATAGCGATCCCAGCGACCTAAAGGAAACAGCATTTCATTATGAGCACAAAGCCAGAGCGCGTCGTTCTGATTGGCGTAGCCGGAGATTCGGGGTGCGGCAAATCCACATTTTTGCGCCGTTTGACAGATTTGTTTGGCGAAGAACTGATTACGGTGATTTGCCTCGACGACTACCACAGCCTCGATCGCAAACAACGCAAACAGACCGGCATCACCGCGCTCGATCCGCGGGCCAACAACTTTGACTTGATGTACGAGCAAGTCAAGGCTCTGAAGGAAGGCAACAGCATTGAAAAGCCCATTTACAACCACGAAACCGGCGAGATCGACCCTCCAGAAACCATCCATCCCAACCACATCATTGTGATCGAAGGGTTGCACCCCCTTTACGACGAGCGGGTGCGATCGCTTTTGGATTTCAGCGTTTACTTGGATATCAGCGATGAGGTAAAAGTCGCCTGGAAGGTGCAGCGGGACATGGCGGAACGCGGCCACACCCTGCAGGATGTGATGCAGGCGATCGCCGCGCGGAAGCCCGATTTTCAAGCCTACATCGATCCCCAAAAAGCCTATGCTGACACGGTGATTCAAGTGTTGCCCACCAATTTGGTGGCGGACGACAAAGATCGCAAAGTGTTGCGGGTGCGGTTGATGCAGCGGCAAGGGGTCGAAGGCTTCAAGCACGCCTATTTGTTTGATGAAGGTTCCACCATTCGCTGGACTCCCTGCGGCACCAAGCTGAGTTGCCCTATCCGGCATTCAGTTTTACTGCGGCCCCGATGCGTTCTGTGGCAATGCGGTGACCACCCTGGAGGTGGATGGTGAATTCGATCGCCTGGAGCAGGTGATCTACATCGAAAACCACCTCAGCAATTTGGACACCAAGCACTACGGTGAACTGACGGAATTGTTGCTGAAGCACCGGGAATATCCGGGGTCGAACAACGGTACTGGCCTGTTTCAAGTGATGGTGGGTCTGAAAATGCGGGCTACCTACGAACGTTTGACCCACAACACGCCCCAACTGGCCGCCCTGGCCATGTCGTAGGGTTGCGGCAGCGCAGCGACTGGGATCGCGGCGGGCTTGGTCACCACCGGGCCCGCTCTTTTGGGCCCCGCGGTTGGGGACGGGAATTCAACAAGGTGCAGGACTTACGTATTTTGATTGGGGAAGTGCTGTGAGCAGGGAGTTTGAGGGCAGAGCCCTCAAGTGGGCTACGCCCCACACCCCACCTAGAGTCAGGGTTTTATAGTTGCTTTGGCTGTAGTCAATTTAATTAAAAATGAAACGACTACGATTGTTTTGATTGCCTTTACTCCCCTCTCCCTGCCTGGGAGAGGGGCTGGGGGTGAGGGTAAGATTGTCGCAAACACATTTGAAACAACTATAGCCATAGCCCTATCGTTGTTTTGCATAATGATGAGACAAAATAGGTCGAGGCGAAGCCCCCGTACTGGGCGCAGAACACCCTAGCGGAGGTTGTGGGCGCGGGTGCCAATGTCCAAAAACTGCACCAGTTTCACCGGATCGGCGTTGAACATGAACGCTCGCGACTGCGGCCCGACCCGATAGCCTTCTTTTTCGGCCGCCAAGCGAGCCGGTTCCGGCAAGGGACTGGACAACTCGAACATGATCCGGGCATAGGGATCGTCCAAGTCCTCTGGGGTCTGGGGAAAGGCGATCGATTGGGGCGAATCGGCGGAAATGTGGACGTTGTACAACAAAACGCCCCCATCCAGGGTGTGCAGCGATCGCAAGTAGGTTGCCGCATCGGTGGGATCGCCGTCGGTGGCTTCGCCGTCGGTAATGTTGATCACGGTTGGCGGGTAACTGTGGGGATGCTCGGCCACCCACTGGGTCAACAAGCGACCGGCCAAGTCCAAAGCGGCGCACATGGCCGTGCCGCCCTCGGCCGCCGGCGCAAACCACACCGGGAAGTCGTTGGCCACTTCGATGGTGCCCCCCATCCCGTCGGCAAGGTGTTGCACCCGCCGCTCCAAACGGGCCGGGTTTTCGTAAACATCGCCAATGGCGGCGATCGCCCGCCCAGCCAATACGCCTTCAAACAACACCAGGGCTTCGTTGCTGTAGCCGATCGCCCCCACATCAAAATAGTCGTAAATCTCGTTGCCTTTGACGCACCGCTGGCCCAAGGAATCCAGCAAGCGGTTCACGGCATCGGCCACGGCGATCGCCTTTTGCACTTCTTGACCCTCCGCATCGACAATGCTGTCGGCCATCGATGCCGAGCGATCAACCAAAAACACAAAACAACTGGGGTGACGACGGCCGATTTCAGCGCTGTAGGGCATGGTTTTCTACGGAAGCCGTCGGTAGTTTAGCAAAGATTTTCGGCAAATTTCCCCGTGTAGGTGGTGGGCTCCTGCAAAGTCAATGCCAAAGCGGCGGTCGCCAAGGGCAAATCCACTTGCACTTGGGTTCCATCTTTCACTTGAAAGGTGAAGTTTGCCCCATACAACGCGCACAACCGCCGCACCAACGCCAACCCCACATGAAACCCATGGGCCAAGCCCCCATCGGTGCCTTCGGCAACCCGACGCAAGATCCCCACCCCTCGATCGCGCACCTCCAGCCGGTAGCGATCGTCCATCTTTTGCCCGGTGACGGTAACCGGCGTGGCAAAGCGGGTGTGCCGAAAGGCATTGTCAATCAATTCCGTGGCCAACAACTCCAAATGGGCGGTACCGATGGCCAACACCGCCGGTTCAAATCGGTAGGTCAAATCGAAAATGCGGCCGTGGCGGGCGGCGATCGTGGTGCAGGCCACCGCCAGCAAGGTTTGCGGGGAGCCCATCGTGGCCGAACCGGAGGGAATCGCCGTCGCCGGCTCTGCCAATTCTTGGTACCGCAAATACCGGCGCAGGGTTTCGTGCTGCAACCGGGCCATGTGGAACGCATACAGGGCCGCATCGTGGAGGGGCCCGCCACCGCGTGGCGTTGCAAGTCTTGGCACGTCCCCAGCAACTCGATCGACGGGCCCAGCAGCCGCGCCGGCAAAGACTTGAGGTGGCTGTCCTCCTGTTGCGCCAACCGCTGCTGTTGCTTCTGCAATTGGGACTGAAGTGCCGAAGTGAACGTCCTGACCCCCAGAGGCTCGGCCAACACATCGTCGGCCCCGGCCACCATCGCCTGCCGCCACCGCTTGGCCCGCCACCGCCTGAGGATCAGCACAAACGGGTTCAACGCCACTTTCTCCTGTTGCCGCCACCGCCGCAACAATTGCAAACCGGTCATGTCCGGCAAAACCTCACGGCAACACACCAAGGCGATCGCCGTGCGTTCCGCCAACGCCAAAGCTTCTCCCCCTGTCGCCAATTCGATCGTGCTGGGTGGAAGCCCCTGCCGCAAAGTTGGCCGGGCGGAAACCCCGACCCAAAGGATTTTCACCTCCGATTTTGCCTCCGAGTGGTTCACGCTTTCACCTCATGTCACCAAGTTGCCTAAATCAAGGATTTAATGGAAATCCCCGTCATGGAACTTAACGGAATTTAACCCCCCGCAAAGTTCCCCTGGAACAGACTTCGACCCAAAGGTTTGTTGCCTTTGAAATTCTTGCCTTTGACCCTTTGCCCCTGAACTTTTGTCTTTAAGTTGACCAAGGTTTAACCCCACGCGGGCACGGTACTCAAGCCAAGGATTTCATGGATTTTCCCCCTATGAAGTTTAAGGGAAAAGTTCTTGAACTGTAAAGGCAACCCAACGTTGTGCTTCAAAACCGCTGCCTTGCGGCGATCGCCCTGCCTACGGATGCAACACGTTGAGACAAAAGGCCGCATCCTGTGAAAAGTGCACATTTTGCGCATTTCGGATGTTTTTGGGGTGCAATGGAGGCAAGTTCCCAAAATCTTCTATGCGAACCAACAAGCCCAGAGTGACCACCGCCCTTGCTCCCGAAATTTTTGCGGCGATCGTCGACTTAGCCCAACAGGAAGAGCGCTCCATCTCGCAAATGACCGCCATTTTGTTGCGGGAAGCGCTGCAACATCGGGGGTGGAACCCCTCCGAGCCTTGGCTCAAGAACTTATCCGCCCTCCTGGACAATTCTGCACCAAAATTTGAGGGACGTAAATCCCCTGGGCAAAATCATGACGGCAAACATGTCTAGCCATCCCAAGCCGCCGCAAACGGGGCCCCAATCCCCTCCGGTTTCTCTTCGCCGAGCAGGGGTGAGGGGATGGAAAAGGCTGGGGAAACCCGACTCGGAGGCGCTTTTCGTCGAACCTCACCACCAAATCCACCCCAGCGGAGGCGCGGAAGTTTGTGAGATTGAGCCTGTCATCCAAATTCGATTACACTTTGACGGCGCGGTTGAGGGTGCGATCCACTTCTCGCTCCTTTTTGCCCCGCCAGAGGAAGCGCAGGGGCGTGCCTTCAAACCCCAAGGATTTGCGAAACTGCTTTTCGATGTAACGGCGGTAATTGTCGCCAAACCGCGCCGGATCGTTGACAAACATTACAATGGTGGGGGGAGCCGCCGCCACCTGGGTGCAGTAATAGATTTTGCCTTGGCGGCCACCCCGGGAAACGGGGGGGGTATACCAAGTGAGGGCTTCTTCGAGGGCTTCGTTGAGGATGCCGGTGGACACCCGTCGCCGATGCTGCTCGGCCGCGCGATCCACACAGTCCAAAATTTCCGGAACCCGCTTGCCGGTCATGGCGCTCACAAAAATCAGCGGTGCGTAGCTCAGGTAATCCAATTTTGCCCGCAATTTGTCGGTGTATTCATAAATGGTGTGGGAATCCTTCTCGATCGCGTCCCACTTGTTGGCCACCACCACACAGGCCTTGCCTTCTTCGATGATGCGTTCCGCCAATTTGCCGTCTTGGTCGGTGGCCCCGTCCACGGTATCGATCACCAACAGCGCCACGTCGCAACGGGCGATCGCCTTGAATGCCCGGTTGATGCCGAAAAATTCGGGGCCGTAGTGCACGCTCTTCTTGCGGCGAATGCCGGCGGTATCAATCAAACGATAGGTGCGATCGCCCCGGGTGACCAACGTATCAATCGCATCCCGGGTGGTGCCCGAAATCGGGCTCACAATCGCCCGTTCTTCCCCCAAAAAGCATTGAGCAAACTCGATTTGCCGACATTCGGACGGCCCACGATCGCCACGTTCAGGGTTTCCGGTTCGGCCATCAGGGCATCGGCCGGCGGAAAACAGGTCAGCAGCTTGTCCAAAAGCTCCCCGGTGCCGTTGCCGTGAATCCCCGAAATTGCAAAGGGTTCGCCCAATCCCAACTCCCAAAACTCCGCCGCCTGGGCCAGACCGTCCTTGAGGGATTCGCACTTGTTCACCGCCAACAGCACCGGCTTGGGTTGCACCCGCAACCATTCGGCAATTTCCCAATCGGCCCCCACCAGCCCTTCCCGGCCGTCCACCACAAAAATCAAGGCACAGGCCTCTTCGGCTGCCGTCAACGCTTGTTTGCGAATCAGGGGCAAAAATTCCGTATCGTCATCGAACACCAAACCGCCGGTATCCACCACCGTAAATTCGCGATCGCGCCAAAATGCCGGGCGGTACACGCGATCGCGGGTGAGTCCGGGCAAATCGTGCACAATCGAGAACGCTTCGCCGGAAAGCCGGTTGACCAGGGTGGATTTGCCAACGTTGGGTCGGCCCACCACCGCCACAATGGGACGGGACATAACAAACTTGGAGAGAATCTTTCTATGGTAACGTACGAAACTGGAGAACTGTAAGTTTTCCCTAAGTTCTTTGGGCGCTCCCTTCCGGTATACTGCCCCATCAGGAACCCAAGGGGACAGGCGAGCAAACCTATGAGCAAATGGAACGTTGCCATCAACGGCTTTGGCCGGATTGGGCGCTTGGTGTTGCGGGCGGGGTTGCGCAACCCCCACCTCCAGTTTGTGGGCATCAACGATTTGGTGCCCCCCGACAATTTGGCCTATTTGTTCCAATACGATTCCACCCACGGCCCCTATCCGGGCACGGTGACCGCGACCGAAAACGCCTTGGTGATTGACGGGCAAGAAATTCCCTGCACCGCGATCCGCAACCCCACCGAATTGCCGTGGGGCGATCGCCAAGTGGATGTGGTGGTGGAAGCCACCGGCTTGTTTACCGGGTACGACGGCGCGGCCCAACACTTGGCGGCCGGGGCCAAGCGGGTGTTGATTTCCGCCCCCACCAAAGACCCAGACAAAGTGAAAACCTTGGTGATGGGGGTCAACGAACAGACCTTCGATCCGACCGCCGATGCGATCGTCTCCAACGCCAGTTGCACCACCAATTGCCTGGCCCCTTTGGCCAAAGTTTTGCACGAAACCTTTGGCATCGCCGAGGGGTTGATGACCACGGTGCACGCGATGACGGCGACCCAACCCACCGTCGACGGCCCCAGCAAAAAAGATTGGCGCGGCGGCCGTGGTGCGGCCCAAAACATCATCCCGGCCTCCACCGGTGCGGCCAAAGCGGTTTCCTTGGTGTTGCCGGCCCTCAAGGGCAAACTCACCGGCATGGCGTTTCGGGTGCCCACCCCCGATGTCTCGGTGGTCGATCTCACCTTCAAAACCGAAACCCCAACCTCCTACCCAGAAATTTGCGCGGCGGTCAAAGCGGCGGCGGCGGGGTCCCTCCAGGGCATTTTGGGGTACACCGAAGATGCCGTGGCGTCGATGGATTTTCGGGGGGATGCCCGTTCCAGCATTTTTGATGCCGGGGCCGGCATCGAGTTGAATTCTCAGTTTTTCAAGGTGGTTTCCTGGTACGACAACGAATGGGGCTACTCCTGCCGGATCGTGGATTTAATCGTGACGATGGGCCATTTGGCGGCCCAGGGTTAACCCAAGCCAGAGGCTATAATGGGGGGCGTTGGCAAACAAACGTTGCGTTTTCTAGCCAAAAAGCAACGTCCAGCCCCCTGCTCACCCCAAACTATTTGAAGAACGGCATGAACATTCTTGGTGCCCTGCGCCCTGCGTCGCCCCTGCGTGAAGCAGCGACCAAGCCCGCTCCGACCAAAAAAGAGGGCCCCCGCCCCACCAAAGGGATTGAAATCAAATCCCAGCGCGAATTGGCGATCATGCGGGAATCCAGCCGCATTGTGGCGACGGTGTTGAAGGAATTGGCCGCCACGATTCAGCCGGGGATGACGACCATGGATTTGGATGCCCTGGCCGAAAAGCGGATTCGGGAAATGGGGGCCGTCCCCAGTTTTAAGGGATATTGCGATTATCCAGCCAGCATTTGCATCAGCATCAACGATGAGGTGGTGCACGGCATCCCCAGCGCCAAGCGGGTGATTCGGCCGGGGGATCTGGTGAAAATCGATACCGGCGCCTTCCAAAACGGGTTTCATGGGGATTCCTGCATTACGGTGGCGGTGCCCCCCGTGAGCGATCGCGCGGCCCGGTTGATGCAGGTGGCGGAGCAAGCCCTCTATGCCGGCATTGCCAAGGTGAAGGCGGGCAACTGTTTGCTGGATTTGGCCGGGGCGATCGAGGATTGCGTGAAGGCGGCGGGTTACAGCGTGGTGGAAGATTTTACCGGCCACGGCGTGGGTCGCAACCTCCACGAAGAGCCGTCGGTGTTCAATTTCCGGACGCGGCAGATGCCCAACGTGCGGTTGCGGGCGGGCATGACCCTGGCGATCGAACCGATTGTGAACGAAGGGCGCAAGGCGGTGCAGATTTTGGCGGACAAGTGGACGGCGGTGACGGTCGATCGCAAACTTTCGGCCCAGTTTGAACACACGGTGCTGGTGACCGAAGACGGTTACGAGATTTTTACCGATCGCAGCAAAGTATAGCTGTAGATAACTTGGTTAGGACGGGGTGCAAGGGTGAAACCCCTGACTGGGGGCGCAGCCCCCAAACCACCTTTTCTTTCGGTGTCCGAACCTACTAGAATATATAGTCATTTAATTAAAAATGGCGCGACTACGGTTGTTTTGATTGCCTTTACTCCCCTCTCCCTCCCTGGGAGAGGGGCTGGGGGTGAGGGCAAGATTGTCGCAAACATATTTGAAATGACTATAGCTATATAGGCTGGGGGCTGCCCCCGGCTGGGGAGTCCAAGACAATGTTGACCTGGCACGCAGGAGAAAACCATGACCATATTGGTAGTAGGGGGCACGGGCCGCACGGGCCGACGGATTGTGGCGGAGTTGCAGCGGCGGGAAATGCCGGTGCGGGTTTTGGTGCGGGATGAGGCTCTGGCCCATCAGGTGTTGCCGCCGGGGGTGGCGGTGCAGGTCGCGGACGTGACCCGGCCGGAAACGTTGGCACCGGCTTTGGCGGAAGGCGATCGCCTGGTGGTGGCGACGGGGGCCAACCCGGCGAAGGACGGTCTGTTTGGGCCGTTGCGGATTGATTTTGAGGGCACCCGCAATTTGTTGGCGGCGGCGCAAACCGCCCGCATTCAGCACATGGTGTTGGTGTCGTCGCTATGCGTTTCGCGGTTGTTGCACCCCCTCAACTTGTTTGGGTTGGTGTTGTATTGGAAGCGACGGGGCGAACGCCTGCTCGAAGCCAGCGGCATTCCTTACACAATTGTGCGACCGGGGGGGCTCAAGGAAGAAGGCGGCGGTCGTCCCATTTTGCAAAACGCCGACACTTTGTTTGAGGGCTCGATTCCGCGGACGTTGGTGGCCCGGCTCTGTGTCGATGCCATCTTGGAACCCCGCGCCCACAACCGCATCCTGGAGGCGATCGCCGATCCCAATTTGCCGGACGACCTGCCGTTTGCGGAGTTGTTGCCCTGAAGTCCCCGCGGTGTTTACAGCTCCTTGGCGGTCGCTGCGGGGGGGATGGCCGCGGGTTGGGCCAACCAGGGCTGGGGCAAACCAGGGTTGGTGGCGCACAGCACCGCTCCCGAATCCAGATTTTGCAAACAATCCTTGGCCAAGCCGCGATCGGCGACCGGCTGCCAATTGGCCGGCGGGGTGTCTGGAGCTGGAACGGTGTGGGTGGTGAGCCCCACCATGGCTTGGAGGGCATGGCTCAAGGAGGGAGCATCGGCTGGTTTGGTGGTACCCGCCGGCGACTGGGCCAGCCACAGTACGCCCAAAACAATTGCAGTCGTGCTTAGTTTGATCCCGATGGCGCCCATGGCGACCTCCTTGCAATCTTTTGGAATTGAGGTGAAACGTTCGGTTGATGTGGGTTCACTTGGTTCAAGATACATTCCCGTGGGCGAGGGGCCTTCCACCGGAACGCTCACCCACCTGGGGGAACCTGACCCAAAGACATTGTAGGCAATGACTTCTGAAGAATCGACGATCGCGATCGCCGACCTGTAGTGAACCATCGTAAAACGGGAGTTAAGGAAGACCAATGGGGAAAGCGGTAGCCCATGCGGTCGAATTGGCGGCTTGTCCCGACCAAGGACAGCAATGGTTGAGGATGTTGGGCGAAGGTCTGCCGGCATTTGTCAGCATTTTGGGGTTCACGGAAACCGGGTTGTGGCCGGGAATTTCGGCGGCGGGAGCTACCCCCGAATCCCGGCGGACGACGCGATCGCCGATGCGGAGGTTTTGGTGTGGGGAGCTCTCAACATTTTCCGTTGCCGCCCTGGTGGCCGGCGTGTCTCCGGTCTGGATCGCCCGGGCGTGGGGGAACGGTTGGGCTGGCCCCTCTATGTGTGCAACAGCGGCTTGCCCCAAGTACCGACCGTGCCCCACATTGATTTGGGGGGGCAACCGGCCCGCTGCCTTTCGACGGGGCAGGCCCTCCCCCGGGCGATCGCCCAACGGTTGTGGCAGGCTGGTTTGGTGTGGGGAGAAGCCCTGGGGCAAAACCATCCCTGGTTGCTGATTGGGGAATGTGTGGTCGGGGGCACCACCACGGCTCTGGCAATTTTGACGGCGCTGGGCTGGCCGGCCAGGGTGAGCGGTTCTTTGGTGAAATCCAATCTGGAGCAAAAGACCGCGCTGGTGCAACAGGGGTTGGCGACGTTGCCCGCTGCCGCCGATGGGTTGACCCTGGTGGCGGCCGTTGGGGATCCCATGCAACCGGTGGCAGCCGGCATGGCGGTTGGGGCCAGCCGCTGGGGGCCGGTATTGCTGGCGGGCGGCACCCAAATGTTGGCGGTGTTTGCTTTGGCCCAGTCCTTGGCGAAAGCCTCTAACCTGGCCTGGCAACCGAACCGGGTAGCGGTGGGCACCACCCCGTGGGTTGTGGCCGATCGCCCGGCGGATGCGGCCGGCTTGGCGGAGGCGCTGGGGGTTCCTCTTTTGTTTGCGCCGCTGGATTTTGGGGATTCGGTTTACCCAGGTTTGGTGGCCTACGAACAGGGTTTTGTGAAAGAAGGCGTTGGCGCCGGTGGCGCGGCGATTGCGGCGTTGGTGCAAGGCTATGCCCCCACCGATATCCGGCAATGGGTTGAAACCCTGCTCCAAAATTTATAGTCATTTTAATTAAAACCGACACGGTTTTTTCTTGCCCAACGAACGTCTAATAGAACCAATACGGGGGCTTCGCCTCTGCGACTCGAGTTGCTTTGTCTCGTCGCTATGCAAAACAGCTATATCCCCCAACGGAGGACAGGGTTTATAGTCAATTTAATTAAAAATGGCGCGACTACGATTGTTTTGATTGTCTTTATCCCCCTCTCTCTCCCTGGGAGAGGGGTTGGGGGTGAGGGCGAGATTGTCGTAAACACATTTGAAATGACTATATAAGAAATCTTGACGGGGCAACCCTTGCCGCCAAATCTTCTAATAGGTAAATTGCACCTGGGCCAGCACCTGGCTCCGGCCATAGAGTTGGTTGGTGCCGGTCAGTTGCCGAAAATAGGTGACCTGCTGAAATTCCCCAAAGGAATAATTGACAAAAGCTCGGATATTTTTCGCCAATTGGGCCGTAATCTGGGCTTCGTAATAGTAGGCGTTGCTCCACTCGCCACGAATCCGTTGCTCCCCCAGGTTGAATTGCAGCCGCAGGTTCCAGCCTGGGGCCACATCTCCTTGCCAACCCAATTCACCGGTATAAATCAGAAAGTCTTGGGGTGTGAAGTAGTTGGGGGCCGAATCGCGGGCATAGGAAGTGGTGACCAAGGTCGCCCCCAGGGAAAATTGTCCCAGTTGTTGCAAAACCTTGCTGAAGGAAATGCTGCCAGCGTTCCCATCGTTGACGTTCAAAAACGATAGAAAGGAAGTGAGGCGGGTGGTGGGGGTCACCTGCCAGAAAAGACTGGGGCCAAAAACGGTGTAGTTGGTGAGGTGAGGGGTTTCCAAGGTCGAGGGCGCATATTTCATGGGGGTGCGCTCGATGCTGCCTCCCACCACCAATCCCGGTGCCAAAGGCAGGGTTATGCGCGCATCGGCTCCCACATCCGGGCGCAGGCGATCGTAGGTGTAGCCGGTAATGCCGGCTTGGACGGTGGCTGGGCCGACGACGCCTTCCCAGCCCAACCGGAGCGGGTAGAGGGTAACGGGCTGAAAAAAGGACTGCCCCGAAAGGGTGGTGAATCCGGTTTTGAGGCTCAATTTCTGGCGATCGGCCACCTGCCAGGTAAAACTTGGCTCCAAGCTGGTGATGACCAAATTAAAATTGTCCGACAGGTAGCTGCTATCCAATTGCCAGCTTTCGAGACGACCGACGGCAGGAGAGGATGTTGCACTCTGGGCCCGCAGCTCTCCAACGGTTTCGAGAGTTTTGGGGGAGTCTCACTATTGGGGGCCGGTGGCTCCGAAGCAACATCAATGATGGGGGGGAAGGCTGCGGTCGCTGGGGGCCGACAACTCCGAGGCAACATCAATATGGGGGGGGGCGACCCCTTCGCTAGCCGGTGCCAACGCCAACGACATGGGTTGCGCCCCCGCCGGCGCTACCACCAACCATCCCAGTATCCCCAATCCCCTGCGCCAATTCATGGTTTGCTCCTGATGATTTCTGTCCTCAAAATTCCGATCTAGGGGCGACGGAGAGACAGCCCAAAGGCGATCGCCAAAACCCCATGCACCCCTACCACCGGCCACGGTGCCGCACCGGCGAGCACGTTGGTGAGTTGGGCGATCGCCACCCCCGCATGAAACACCAACAACGCCCTCAGTCCCACCCGTGCCGGCACCGGCTGCCAGGCCAAGCCGCCCCCCAGGGTCGCCAACCCCCAAGGCATTTCCCGCCAAGACCCGCCCCAGGGCGATCGCCCCCGGTGTGAGATCGGCAATCAACGCCTGGGGGAAAAATCCTGCCACCACGGCGACGACCACCTCAAACACAACATGAAACATCAGCAGCCCCCGAACCCAATTCATGTCGGCAATCCCTTGAAGGCTTCGCCGTTGGGAATCAAACTGGAGGTGTCCAGAAACAGGGGCGAGGTATCCAAAAACGTTTGGAGTTTCTGAATGTAGGGACGACCTTCTTCATCCAGGCGATCGCTGAAGTGATACACCGCAAAACACGGCAACCGCAGCTTTTCTTCGCCGTCAATTTTGTAGATGGTGTCCATCTGACAAAATACTTGATCGCCGACCTCCGTCAAAATCCAAATGTCGTGATCCACCTTGACTTTGCCGAAATCTCCCCGCACCAAAGGCACCATCCGATAAAAACCATCCAAAATGCCTTGGCGGCCTTCACTGGCTTTGAAGTTGCCAAATTGGTACACCCCATCTTCCAAAAAGCAAGACACAAACAAATTGAAATCGTTGCGACCGTCTTCCACGGAGGACAGTTGACGGTGCACCATGGCCAACTGCGGACGGTTCTCCAGGACAGGAATTTGGTATTGAGGCACGATCTATGCTCCAAAAACATCAAAATGAAAACGTGAGGCGCAGCGTTCCCAGCACAAAGGAGGGATTGGCAGAATTGTATTCTGGGTTGGTCACCCACACAATACCAGGGGTCAAAGTGATGTTTCGGCCCAAGGGATACTGATAAAACGCTTCGATGTGATAAGACTCCCCCTGCCGATCTTCGAGGGGGCCCGCACCAAAGGTGAGAATGGGGGACTGGGCAAACCGACCGTCGCTGCGGGTGACCTTGGGAGCCTGACCCACCACCAAGCCGCCGAGGGCTCCCGCCTTGAACAAATCTGGGAACGCCAAGGTTACCGCCCAGTTGAACAGGTTGGCGGTATCCCCCGGTTGCGAGAGGCGATCGCCCAAGGGGTTGATGCCTCCCACCGGAGCCCGCACATCGGTGAACCCGACCCAGCCGCTAAGCACAAAGCCGGGGCTGAACCGATACCGGGTCTGAAAGCCGTAGGAATTGAGTTCCATGGGCCCCCCTCCCAACGGAAAATCGGAGTGATGGCTGCCAACGCCGCCCCCGACCCCAGGTCGCTGGGCAAACACATCGTCCGCCGAGAAAAAGGAGCGCACATAGGTTAACCCCAAATCCCAATCGCGGTTGGGGGTCACGGTAAGCTGGGCGATCGCGCCGTAGGTGCCCCCGGTGAAACCGTTGCCGGTGCTGCCCAATTCTGCCCCAAACGGATTGCGAACGGTGTTGGCGGTGGCGACCCCGGCCGAAACCCGGTTTCCGCCCAGATAGCCGACGGAAAATCGCCCCCACTCGCTAAACCGATAGTCCAAACCCACACCCGCCCCAGCCCCGCTCAAGCGGTAGATGGGGTTCCGCCGCCCAAACTCGGTGATGCTCCCCAAGCCTTTGTCGCCGTAGTCCAAGGCATTGAGGGTCGGCGCAAAATCCCAGAGGCGGCCCCCCGTCGCCGTAACCTGCAGCCGCAGGCGATCGCCTGCCGGAAATCCATAGGTGAATTTTTCTAGCCGCACTTGATTGTTGCTGCTTTGGCCGGTGGGTACACTCCCCGGAAACAACCCAAACACGTTGTTCACATCGCCGGTGGCATCGTCGGGATGCAACGCCCCCTGATTGGTGTAGGCAGCAATGCCTTGGCGGGGAATGTTGCTGGCCTGCAACCGCACCAAAAGCCGATCTCGCCCCGTGAACGAACTCTGAAAGTCCAAACGGGCACGGTACCCCAATGTAGCATTCCGACCGGCAGGCCCCTCTCCCCCTTCCGCCAAAGGTTTGGAAACCAGCCCGGGGATCGCCCCCGAATTGTCGGGCCGCAAATCGTTGCCGGTGAAGTCTCCCCGCAACTGAAACAATGCTTCGCCGGTGAGTTTGGTGGTGGCCGAAAATTGCTGAGATTCCAGTTGCTCGGTTTTGGTTTCGAGGAGATCCACCCGTCCCTTCAAGACCGCCAACTCGGCGGCAAATTCCTCCTGCAGCCGTTGCAGGGTTGCCACATCCCCTTGGCTGACCTTATCCGCCAAGCCAGCGGTCACCAGTTCGTTGATTTTGCTCAGGCAGGCGTTGACCCCCGCCGCAAACTCGAACCGACTCAATGCCCGCTGCCCCCCGAAAGGTGCGATCGGGATACCCCGCCACGCAACCGTAGCGCTCGACCAAGGATTGCAGCGCCGTGAACGCCCAGTCCGTAGACCGCACGTCGCTCAGTTGCGAAACCGCCGTGACTTGGGCCACCGGTACGGTTTCTTCCGGATTCATCGCCTCCAAAAGGCTGGTTACCTCAGCCCCAAATCCCGCGAGTGGCTCCCCACTAGGGCGATCGCCAGGCAGGTCGCCGATGCCCCCCAAGGTTGTCGTTTCCACCTCACACCCATAGCCGCCTCCTCAAATCACAGACTCAAATCACAGAAACAAAGTTGGCACTGAAGCCACCCACCGGTGCCGGCGTAAATTGCACGAATTGGACAAACCCAAAATTGGGGCTGATGCCGTCGCCATCCCAGTACAAACCATGGCCCACCGAATCGTAGTAAAACACCCCCACATCCCGAGCAAAGGTTCCCCCCAGTGGCGTGGTCGGCAAAGGGGTGCCCGGCGGGCCCGGACGCGCTGCCGGCAAAGGACTGGGAGCCCCACTCCCGGTGATGAAGTTCACCGCCGCTACGTTGGCACCGTCGGCCCGCAGAGGCACCCCCCGCTCCAGACCACCGTTGAAGCCCACGCCCCCAAATTCTGCCGTGATGGTGTTGGCTCGAGGCCCAATGCGATCGCCTTCCCCCCCGTTGAAATCGATGATGGTGTCCAAGGCATCCCGAATGTCCGCAAACACAAACGTGTCGGCGCCGGGCCCCCCAGCCAGGGTATCTTGCCCCCGGGAACCGGCCAGGACATCGTTGCCAGGGCCGCCGTTGATGCTGTCGTTGCCATCAAATCCCACCAGGGTATCGCCCACGGGGCCGCCGGTCACCGTATCGGCAAAGTTGCTGGGTTTGACCCCCAACTCCAAAGGCACCGCCTCCACGCTGAAGCGGTTGGGGCCTTGTCCCCCGACAAAGGTCTTGCCCGCCAACCCCGAATCGTTTTTAATGTCGCCCACTCGAAAACTCAAGGTGCCGTCGGTCGCCGGACTCAAACCGGGAGTGGTGAAATCAATGAAGGCAAAATCGACCAAAAGGGCGCCTCGTCCCGTGGTCAACAGCGCCGCCGCCGTCACCCCCAAGACCGTGAGGGTTTGATTGGCAAGCTGGGTGCCGCTTTCGGCCGTGCCTTGAATCCGAATCACCGCGTTGCCCCCTTCGGTGGTGAGACGAATCAAGGTGTTGTCGTCCAGCTTGGAAAGACGCAACACGTCCTCGGCTTGGGCGCCCCCCTGAAACCCTTGAATCGTGTCGTTGCCCCCATACCCCCGGGTAGAAATCACTTCCCCGTTCACCACCACCGTTTGGGCCGGCGCGAAAGTGATTTGGTTGATGCCGACGCCGCCATCCAGCAAATCGTTGCCAAATCCGCCGAATAGGGTGTCGTTCCCCTCCCCACCAAACAATTCACTCCCCAGCAGTCCGGCAAACAAAAGGTCGTTGCCTTTTTCCCCCTGCAAACGGCTTTGGGCACTGCCATGGCCAATCAGAACATCATCTCCCTGTCCGCCAAACAAAGAATCGCTGCCTTCACGGGCAGAAGCCAGCAAAGTATCGTTTCCCTGGTTCCCATACAACCGGTTGGCGCTGCCGCCCGCTCCACTCAAAACGTCGTTTCCCCCCAACCCCCTCACATCGTTGTTGGCGGTGTTCACGGTCAGGCGATCGCCGCCGTCGGTACCCAAAATCAAAGCCACGGTTTTCTCCTAATTGCGATCGCCTACTGAGCCAAAAGCCCCCCATCCACCGCCAAAACTTGACCGGTGATGTACGAAGCCGCATCCGAGCACAAAAACAACACCGCATGGGCGATCTCATCCGGGGTGCCAAGCGCTTCATCGGATTGTATTGGGCCATGGCATCGGTGTTGCCGCCGCTGACGGTGCGCAACATATCGGTGAGAATTCCCCCCGGCGCGATCGCGTTCACGCGCACCTTGGCTTGGGCATACTCAATGGCTGCACAACGGGTCAAAGCAATCACGGCGTGTTTGGAGGTAACGTAGGCCGCCAAACCGCCGGCCATGGGACGCACCCCCGATACCGAAGAGGTGTTCACAATTGCCCCGCCCGTACCTTGGGCCACCATCTGCGCGATCTGATGCTTGAGGCAGAGGTACACGCCCTTAAAGTTGATGTCAAAAGCCTGGAAAAAGTCGGCTTCGCTAACGTCGGTGAGGTTGCCAAAGCGTCCGTGAAATCCGGCGTTGTTGAAGGCAATGTCCAATTGTCCGTAGGCAGCTACCGCCTTGGCCACCAAGGCCTGCACCGCCGCGCTGTCGGTAACATCGGTCGCCTGAAACAAACCTTCGCCCCCAGCTTCGCGGATCGCCGCCACGGTTTTTTCCCCTTCCTCGGCCCGCCGACCGGCCACCACCACCTTGGCACCAGCCCTGGCCAGGGCGATCGCCGTGGTTTGCCCCATGCCCGAGGTGCCTCCGGTCACAATTGCGACTTTGCCCACCAAATCCATGTTTTTCCCCTCGATTCCCTACTTATTGGCTTTCGCCCGGTTGATTCAACCCTAAGCGCCCAGCCGCAAGCTTGACGACCCCATTCTAAAAACGTTGCATTTCGCAACAAATATTGATGTTTTGTTTTTATGCTTTATTCCAGGAAGGACTGCAAGCTGTCATCACCCGGCAAGTTATAGCTGTTTTGCATGGCGACGAGACAAAACAAGTCGGGTCGCAGGGGCGAAGCCCCCGTATTGGTTCTATTAGACTTTCGTTGGGCAGGAAAAACCGTGTCAGTTTTAATTAAAATGCCTATATTCGGGATGTTCCGAGGGAGCCAACGCGGAAAACCAATGCGGAAAGAACATTTGCGGAAAAAACCTTCGGTTTACTCCCAAACGGTGGCGGTGGCGATCGGCGAGGTTTCCCCACCAACCATTGCCCGGAGCGCTTGCATCCGGGTCGCTTCCGTAAAAGAAGGAGCCCGCCGCCCTTCCAACCGCCATCCCCCATCCACTGCCGCCAACAACGCTTGGGCCGCCGCCGTTTCGGTGTAGCCCCGCTTGCGAGCCACGGCAATCGCCTCTTGGTCTGCGGCAAATTCAGTCGCCACGCTGCGTTGCCGTCGCCACAACTGGTTGCCCGCCACCAACGCCAACAACACCCCGCCCGCCACCCCGGTCAGATCCATTTGGGTGCTTTCTACCGCCACCACCAGCGCCCCAAAACACAGCACCCCTTGCAAAGGCCCCACCTGCAGCCACTTGGTTTGCTGTCGCCACGCCACTTCCCGCAAAAACAACAACTCCCGCTGCACCGGCGAAAATTGCACCCACTTCTTAAAATTCAACGACACCCGACAGGTGCGCTGCCAAGGACTGAGGGGCGTGCTGGCGATCGCCGCCGGTTGTTCGGCCCGGGGCGATACCTGCGTTTCCATCCGCCAAGACGCCGGCAGCAGATCCAGCAACCGGGCTACCTCCTGGCTCGGTGACGTGTCTTCCCAACTCTTCTCCCGCATCCCTTCCCCGCCGCCAAAGTCTAAAGAACCGCTGAAGAATTGCCCTAAATTTTCGGGCAAACGTTAAGAATGATGAGCATTGTACTTCGTTCCCCCACCCTTCATTGTAACATTCAGCCCAACGTCAAAGCCCCAGGGAAGCCACAACTTCCCCAGCCAGAGACATTATTGGATTTCTGTTTTTTGCTGCGCTAGGTTTTTGCTAATTTCAAGCCAAGATCTCCATGCAAATTGTTTGGCAAAAATTTGTTTGGCAAGAATTATTTGGCAAGCAAGCTAAACCCGGGTATTCAAGCGATGGCCAGCCCCGATCCTCCAATGTTTACACTTGCCAATTGGATTTGAGGCGGGATGCAAAGAGCAAAGGGCTTGATTGAGGTCTATGAAGGGGGTATCGTGAACATCTCGGAGAAAATGGGCAGCAAGACGACCGCACGCCACGGAACTACAAGTCACGGCACCGCAAGCAGTTCGGTTGGCCTAGCCGCTCGCTACGCCCCCGCCGAAGCCGATACCCGGAGCAAAATTTTGCAAGCCGCCCGGCAATTGTTTGCACGGAAGGGGTTTGATGGCACCACCACCAAAGATTTGGCGGCTGCTGCGGGTGTGGCCGAAGGGACACTGTTCCGCTACTTTAGCAACAAAAAGGCGATTCTCGAAGAGGTGGCAACCCAAGGTTGGCTGCAGTTGCTGACGGATTTGCTCACCGAGCTCAGCGAAATGGCCAGCTACCGCTCGATTGCCCAAATGATGTGCCGGCGCATGGCCAACCTTCAAGAAAATTTAGAAATCATGCGGGTCTGCTTCATGGAAGTGCAGCGGCACCCCGACCTGCAAGCCCGCGTCCAAACCGAAGCGGTCGATAAGATGACCGAAATTGCCGAAGTCTACTTCGCCGAAGCGATCGCCAAGGGGGTGTACCGCGCCAACCTCGATCCGAAAGTGGTGGCTCGGGTGTTTGTGGGAATGTTTGCGATCGCCGGGTTCAGCCACGAAACCCTCGGCGACAGCACTTCGCCCTTTGAACTCAAAGCCATGGCCGAAGGCATTGCCGACATCTTCTTGCACGGGGTGCTGACCCCAACCTGAGCCGGGTTGTGGCCAAGAAAAGCCATCAAAAAAGCAAAAAGCGCAGGGTAGCCTAGGCCCCCCGCGCTCGATAGCGGTTTTACCGCCGAAGCATTACATCAAGCCAATCTGCGACAAAATGCCTTGACCGGTCAGCAGTTCGGTGCCCACCCCGATCACAAAGCCCAGCATCGCCAACCGACCGTTCCACAATTCCGCGAAGGTGTTGAAGCCAAATTTGGGTTCGGTCGCCGTGTTCGTTTCGTTTGCCATGGATTTTCTCCGGTTCTGGGTTTACTTAACGGATTGTTAAGTTTTGGACTGGAATCATCTTAACATTACTTCACGATTTGGCAAGGGGGGGGAGGCAAAGATTTCGAGATAGGATGGCGGAGCGGCGTGGAGGGCAGAGCGTGTTCAACCCAACGGAAGTGCTGATCGAGCATTTCATGGAGCAGTTGCAGCGGGGGTACCGGCGCACCTACGGGGGGTATCGCAGCGAATACAGCGAGATTTTGGCTTGGGCGGGCAACATGGCCCTCGAAAACATTGCCAACAGCGATGCTTTGTACCACAACGTCGAGCACACGACCTTGGTGGCGTTGGTCGGCCAGGAGATTTTGCGGGGGAAGCACATTCGGGATGGGGGGGTCACCGCCGAAGACTGGTTGCACGTGATGATTTCGTTGGTCTGCCACGACATTGGCTATGTGAAGGGGGTTTGCCGGGGCGATCGGGGCGGGCGGTACGCCACCGGGCAAGAGGAGCGGGCCATGGCGTTGCCGGTGGGGGCGACCGATGCCGCCTTGACGCCGTACCATGTCGATCGCGCCAAGCTGTTTGTGCAGGAGCGGTTTGGCGGGCACCGTTTGATCGACGCCGATCGCATCTGCGGCCACATTGAGTTGACCCGGTTTCCGGTGCCCAAGTCGGAGGATCACCAGGACACCCACCACTATGCGGGGTTGGTGCGGGCGGCGGATTTGATCGGGCAACTCAGCGATCCCCGTTACCTGCAAAAAATTACCGCTTTGTTTTACGAATTTGCCGAGACCGGCGTCAACGCCCTGTTGGGCTACCACACCCCCGGCGATCTGCGGCGGGATTACCCCAAGTTTTATTGGAAAAGCGTTTATCCCTATATTGGGCCCGCCCTGGAGTACCTGGCCCTCACCCAACAGGGCAAAGACATTGTGGCCCACCTCTACAGCAACGTGTTTGCCGTGGAGCAAGGACTCTGAGGGCGGGGAATGACGGTATCGGGTTGGAGGTAATCCCCCAGCCAATTGCCCATGCCCAGAAAGCGATCGCGATGGTCGTAGACCCGGCACAACCCTGGCGGCGGCAATGCCGTTAGGACAGCGGCCGGAATTTTTTGACCCTGGTGCCAGCGATCGCCCGTATGGTGACCCAAATGCACGGCCGGCCAATGACCCAAGGGAAAATCCAGGGGGAGGAGCTGGTCTGGGGTAATTTCCGTCAAAGGCAGGCTCTGGTTCAAATCAAACCCGTTGCTGTGGGTGCGCTCCAAAAAAGCCAGGGTGGCCCCACAGCCCAACCGTTCCCCCAAATCCCGGGCCAGGGAGCGGATGTAGGTACCGGGGCCGCACCCAACTTCCAAATGGGCTTCGGGGAAATCCCCGGGTTGCCAGTGGGTGAGGGTCAATTCCGTAATCACCACCGATCGCACCGGCATTTCGACGGTTTGGCCTTGGCGGGCTAAGGCATGGGCCCGTTTGCCGGCAATTTTGATGGCGCTGTAGGCCGGAGGGCGCTGCTGGATTTCCCCCTGGAACTGGGGCAGCAGGTCAAGCAAAAGAGCGGGGGTGAGCTCGGGGCAGGGAATTTCCTGCTGCACCGTGCCCGCCAAATCGTCCGTATCGGTGACCACGCCAAAGCGCACGATCGCCCGGTAGGCCTTGCCCAATGGCAAAAACCGCAAAAAACGGGTGCCCTGACCCACGGCGATCGGCAATACTCCCACCGCCGCCGGATCGAGGGTGCCGCTGTGACCCACTTTTTTTTGTTGCAGCAGGCGACACACTTGGTTCACCGCATCCCGGGAAGTGATCCCCGCCGGCTTGGCCAAATTCAAAAAACCGTCCTTCATCGCGTCCCGGCGAACACCCGCACCGCCGGCCCCGTCATCCATACCGTATGTTCATCCCAGCGGATGCGCAGATCGCCCCCCGGCAACTCCACCGTACATTCCCGATCGGCGCGATCGGTCAACACCGCCGCCACCACCGTCGCGCAGGCCCCCGTCCCACAGGCCTGGGTGGCCCCCGCCCCCCGTTCCCACACCCGCATCCGCAGGCGATCGCGCGCCAACACCTGCACAAATTCCGTATTCACCCGTTGGGGAAACGCCGGATGGGTCTCGAATTGGGGCCCGATCGCCGCCAAATCCAGCGCCCCCACATCCGCCACAAACACCACCGCGTGGGGGTTGCCCATGCTCACCGCCGTCACCGACCATTCGCGATCGGCCACCGGCAACGGCACGGCGATCGCCCGTTCCGCCGGCGCCACCAAAGTGGTGGGAATTTCGGCGGCTTGGAGGCGGGGCGGCCCCATGTCCACCGTAATTTGCCCGTCCGGCTCGACAAACAACTCCCGCAGTCCTGCCCCCGTCTGCACCCGGTATTGGTTGCCCTCCGGCGCAATCCCCAACTCTTGCATAAACTTGGCCAGGCAACGCACCCCATTGCCGCACATTTCCGCCTCCGAGCCGTCGGCATTGATCAGGCGCATTTGGTAGATGCCGTCCCGCTGACCCAAAAACAACACCCCGTCGGCCCCGATGCCCCGATGGCGATCGCACCAAGCCGGCACCGCCTCCGGTTCGATCCCCAAATCCGGGCGATCGCGGTGGTCGATCAACACAAAATCGTTGCCCAAACCGTGGTACTTCACAAAATCAATGCCCATAATCCCTCGTTGCCGCCTTTTCCCGAATCGGGTTACGGAGAGAGTGGGATTCGAACCCACGGACCTGTGACAGTCACTCGATTTCAAGTCGAGCGCAATCGACCACTCTGCCATCTCTCCAAAATCGGGCCGTTTGTAGCCCATCGTTGCTTCATAGGGTAACCTATTTGGGAATGCCCCCACGGCGCATGGTTGATTTGTCGCAGTTTTGGTAACGGCACCATGGACATACCGCACATAAACCTTGATGTAGGCAGCCTTTATACAGGCTTGACCCATTTGGGGGGATGGCACCATCTCTCCCCCGCCGGCAGCGGCTCCATGCTCCTGTGGGCCACGGCTTTGGTGAAAACTTGGGGCCATGCCGTCGCGGCCCTTGACCTGTCTAGTTGGCTGGACGGCTGGAACCCCCTTGATGGCCAGGGGCACCAAGGGTGGGGGCCCTCCTTGCCCAACAAAGCCAATCGCAGCAATTCAATCAAAACATTTTGGCCGATTTGTCCCGCGCTTGGAACAATTTTATTAAAACCGGACAGGCCGCCGCCTTGGGCATTGGCCTGTTCATTGGTTACATGTTTCGGGTGTTTACCTCGTCCGGTTGAATCAGGGTCGCTCAATCAGGTTGTGTTCGGCCAAAATTTTCTCCACCCGGGCTTCGTCAATGCGGGAAGTCAGCCGCAACGCCTCCTGGTTGTCGCGGATGGTTTTGGCCAACGTAAAACTGCTGCTGATGCTAAACAGGTAGCTCACCGCCAAAAAGCCTTTGGTGGTGTTTTCGGTGGGCAAATACAAAATGGCGATCGCGCTGAAGGACAGGGCGGCAAAAAACGAACACCAGACCTGGGCAATCCAAGCGCCGGTATCTTTTTGGAAAGGAAGGGGTTTCATGGGTTGACTCCAACGGTGTGAACAAGCCCATTTTGGAGTCCCTGGCTTTGCTTGAGGGCGAGGGTGTGCCGGTTTGGCCACCGTCTCGGCCATCCCGGTCAAAGTGTGGGATTATAGGCATTCTTGGACACAAATCGCCGGCTGTTACCTTTACCGCGAACCTATGGCAGAAGTTACCTTTTTCAATGCGTTGCGAGCCGCCCTCGACGAAGAAATGCAGCGCGATCCCAACGTGTTGGTGTTGGGGGAAGATGTGGGGCGCTACGGCGGTTCCTACAAGGTAACCAAAGACCTTTACAAAAAGTACGGCGACTGGCGGTTGCTGGACACCCCCATCTGCGAGAACAGTTTTACCGGCATGGCGGTGGGGGCGGCCATGATGGGCTTGCGGCCGGTGATTGAAGGCATGAACATGGGCTTTTTGTTGTTGGCCTTCAACCAAATTGCCAACAACGCCGGCATGTTGCGCTACACCTCCGGCGGCAACTTCAAAATTCCGCTGGTGGTGCGGGGCCCCGGCGGCGTGGGTCGCAACCTGGGGGCGGAACACTCCCAGCGCCTGGAGGCCTATTTTCAGGCGGTGCCCGGCATCAAGATCGTGGCTTGTTCTACCCCCTACAACGCCAAAGGGCTGCTGAAATCGGCCATCCGCAACGACAACCCGGTGCTGTTTTTTGAGCATGTGTTGCTCTACAACCTCAAGGAAAACCTGCCGGACGAAGAATACCTGCTGCCGCTGGACAAAGCCGAGGTCGTGCGATCGGGCAAGGATGTGACGATCGTGACCTATTCGCGGATGCGCTACCACGTGCTGAAGGCGGTGGAAACCTTGACCAAAGAGGGCATCGATCCAGAGGTGATCGATTTGATTTCCCTGAAGCCGTTGGATATGGAAACCGTGGGCCAATCTTTGCGCAAAACCCACCGCTTGGTGATTGTGGAAGAGGACATGCGCTGCGGCGGCATTGGGGCGGAAATCATTGCTTCGGTGAACGATCGCCTGTTTGATGAATTGGATGCGCCGGTGTTGCGGTTGTCCTCTTTGGACGTGCCGACACCCTACAACAGCAACCTGGAGAACCTCACCATTGTGCAACCGGAACAGATTGTGCAAGGCGTAAAAACATTGTTGGGGCGTTAGGGAACCATGGGCGAAAGCAAGCGAGCCTTGTTGACCGGCATCACGGGCCAAGACGGCTCCTATTTGGCGGAGTTGCTCTTGGCCAAGGGTTACGAGGTGCACGGCATAATTCGTCGTTCTTCGAGCCTGAACACAGCGCGGATTGACGAATTGTACCGGGATCCCCATTTGCCCGATACCCGACTGTTTCTGCACTACGGCGATCTCACCGATGGGGGCACCCTCCGCCGGATTCTGGACAAAGTGCAGCCCCACGAGGTGTACAACCTGGGGGCCCAATCCCACGTGCGGGTGAGTTTTGACATGCCGGAATACACCGTGGATGCGGTGGCCATGGGCACCCTGCGCCTCCTGGAAGCGCTGCGGGAAGCGCAACAACTCACCGGGGAAGGGATTCGGTTCTATCAGGCCGGCTCTTCGGAGATGTACGGGCTGGTGCAAGAGGTGCCCCAAACCGAGAAAACGCCGTTTTATCCCCGTAGCCCCTATGCCTGCGCCAAAGTGTATGCCCACTGGCAAACCGTGAACCACCGGGAATCCTACGGCTTGTTTGCCTGCAACGGCATTTTGTTCAACCACGAATCGCCGCGGCGGGGGGAAACCTTTGTCACCCGCAAAATTACCCGGGCGATCGCCCGCATTGTGGCCGGTCAGCAAAAAAAGCTGTATTTGGGGAACCTCGACGCGAAACGGGATTGGGGCTACGCCAAAGATTACGTCGAGGCCATGTGGCGGATGTTGCAACAGCCGGAACCGGACGATTACGTGATTGCCACCGGCGAGACCCACTCGGTGCGGGAGTTTTTGACGGAGGCTTTTCGCTGCGTCAACTTGAACTGGGAAAATTATGTGGAAATTGACCCCCGGTATTTCCGGCCGGCGGAGGTGGAATTGCTGATTGGCGACGCCGGCAAAGCTCGGCAAAAGCTGGGTTGGGAGCCGGCCGTCACCTTTACCGGTTTGGTGAAGTTGATGGTGGCCGCCGATTTGCAAGCCTTGGGCCTGTCGTTGACGGAGGGATAGGTTGTGCACGGGCTGGCGATCACCATGATGGCGGGTCTGGCGTTGCCGGTGGGGGCAGACCTCCCCGTGGCCCCCAGTTGGCCCCAAATTCAGGCCCGGGGATACCTTCGGGTAGCCGTTCGGGGCGATGCCAGTCCCCTCACCCTGGCCGAAAAGGAATTGGCCCAGCGCTTGGCCCAAATTTTGATGGGGCGGGCCGAAGCCGTGGAGTGGGTGCCGGTGGCCAACGCCGATCGCCTGACAGCCGTCACCTCCGGGCAAGTTGATATGGCGATCGCCCAACTTTCGGTGACGGGGAGCCGGGCCCGGCTGGTGGATTTTTCCGAGCCCTACTTCACCGAAGAAACGGTGGTGATTGGTCGCCAAGGCACCGGGCGATCGCAACTGCGGCGGGTGGCGGTCTTAAAAGGTTCCAGCGCCATTGTGGCCCTGCAACAGTTTTTGCCCCAGGTCGAGCGGATTGGGGTTGCTTCCTACGCCGCGGCCCAACAGGCTTTGCGCCAGGGACAGGTGGATGGGGCGGCGGGCGATCGCCAGGCTTGGGGGGCTTGGTTGAGGGCCCATCCCGAGTGGGGAGGTTTTGGGGCCCCGCTGGCCACGTGCCCCTGGCGATCGCCCTGCCCAAGGGATTGCAACACAGCGCGTGGCGATCGCAGGTGCGGCAAACCCTGCAGGCATTGCGGCAGGAGGGCAAAATTCCAGTGGTGCCGACGGCCAACATGGGGTACAATGGTAAACCTGAATTTACATCACCCGTTCGCCCTTCGGGTCTGGAATTTTCCAGCACCGGCGAGCGTTAGGCTAACCCGAACCCAAAAACATCATGCCAGTCGTTTCCCTCGATCAATTGTTGATTGCGGGGGTTCACTTTGGGCACCAGACCCGGCGCTGGAACCCCAAAATGGAGCCCTACATTTTGCCGAACGCAACGGCGTGCACATCATTGACCTGGTGCAAACCGCCCAACTGCTGGACGAAGCCTACCATTACCTCCGGCAGGCCGCCGAGCAGGGGAAAAAGGTCTTGTTCATCGGCACCAAGCGGCAGGCAGCGGGCATCATTGCCCAAGAATCGATGCGCTGCGGCAGCTACTACGTGAACCAGCGGTGGTTGGGGGGGATGCTCACCAACTGGGCCACCATCAAAACCCGGATCGATCGCCTCAAGGACTTGGAGCGACGGAACGAGAGCGGGGCGCTGGATCGGCTGCCGAAGAAGGAAGCGGCCACCCTGCGGCGGGAATTGGTCAAGCTGCAGAAGTATTTGGGCGGCTTGAAAAGCATGCGCAAGCCCCCCGACATTGCCGTATTGATTGACCAAAAGCGGGAATACAACGCCGTCGAAGAATGCCGGAAGTTGGGGATTCCAATTGTGGCCATGCTGGACACCAACTGCGATCCCGATGCCGTCGATCTGGGGATTCCCGCCAACGACGATGCCATTCGCTCGATCAAATTGGTGGTTGGCAAACTGGCCGATGCCATTTATGAAGGTCGTCACGGCCGCGGCGAAGGCGTAGACTACAACGAACCGTCCTATTCGGTGTACGACAGCGGCCTGGACGAAGGGTTCAGCGACGACCTCGACGCCGAAGCCGGTTTTGAAGGCGACCCGGCCTAGCGGGTTCAACCTAGCCCGTCGCCGAGTGTCATGGAAATGACCCAAAAGCGACGGGGGAACGGTATGGTTGATTGAACAGCCGTGGGGAGCCCCCCGGCCTTGGCGCAAACTCAGAAACGCATCCATCCGAACATCCTATGGAAATCACCGCTGCCCAAGTCCAAGACCTCCGGGCCAAAACCGGAGCTGGCATCAAAGATTGCAAAAAGCCTTGGTGGAAACCAACGGCGACGAGCCGAAAGCCATCGAGTGGTTGCGGCAGAAAGGGTTGGCCAGCGCCGTCAAAAAGGCCGGACGGACGGCCGCCGAAGGCGTTGTGCGGAGCTACATTCACTTTGGCAACCGCGTGGGGGTGCTGGTGGAAGTGAATTGCGAAACCGATTTTGTGGCGCGCCGGGAAGAATTGATCGATCTGGCGGACAACGTGGCTCGGCAAGTGGCAGCTTATCAGCAGGTGGAATATGTGAGCGTGGCCGACATCCCGGCTGCAGTGGTCGCCAAAGAGCGCGAAATCGAAGCCGGTAAGGACGACTTGGCCAACAAACCGCCCCAAATCCGGGAAAAAATTGTCGAAGGTCGGATCGAGAAGCGCCTCAAAGAAATGTGCTTGTTGGATCAGCCCTACATCAAAGACGACAGCAAGACGGTGGACGAGTTGGTCAAAGAAACTGCCGCCCGGCTGAGCGAAAACATTAAAGTGGGTCGGTTTGTGCGGTTCATTGTGGGGGAGACCCAAGAGAAAATCGCCGCCACCCCAGAGGTCGCTCCGGTGGCCGAGGCCCCGACAGTGGAAGCGGCAACCCCGGAGACCACTCCAGAGACAACCCCGGAAGTGGAGCCGGCCGCGCCGATCGCCGAGTCCGTAGCCGAGGTTGTGTCCGAAGCTGTGGCCGAGCCTGCAACCGAAGCCGCACCCGAAGCTTCGCCCAAGGGCAAAAAGAAGAAAAAGTAGGGAAAAAAACCGGCATGTTGAAGCAAATCACCGCCGACATTGCCGAATTGGAAGGGGCGATCGCCGCAGTGGACGATCGCCTGCAGGTTCTTGAAAAAGCCTATCTCCAGTCCATTTGCCAGTCTGCCCGGCAGCAGTTGTGGGTGGCGGCGTACCGGCTGTGCACCCAAGTCCATCCCCAAGAATTTTTAGGGCTATCGGTACGTGATCGCGAGCAGGTTCAAAATCAATTGCGGGCGATCGCCGAAGGAGCGGTGGTTCGGTGCCAAGGGTTGATGGTGGATTCCGAAACCGGGGGCCAGGGAGGGCTGGGGGATGCCCTGGAGGAGAAACTGGGTCAGGTTTTGACCGAAGCCACCACGGCGATCGCCCAGGATTTGCGGGCAGCGGGAGTTTTGCCTGACGACAAGGGCGCCCATCCTTTGCATTTGCGGGTAGCCGACGTAGAATTTGGCGATCGCGTCGCCATGGCCTACCGCAGCGAAATGCGGGTGGTGCGGGCCCGGCGTCACCACCTGGGGGATGAATTGGTCAAAAAGCACCGTCAAAAATTGGTGGCCGAAGCCGAACTGGCTTGGCGAGCCACTTGGGTAGAACCTTAACAAAATCACCAAAAATGGCGCGATGAAATACAACCCCAGCACCGTCGAAGCCAAGTGGCAGCAAATTTGGGCCGAAGCGGGGGCGGATCGGGGCTCCGAGGACGGCGATCGCCCCACCTTCTACGCTTTGGGGATGTTTCCTTACCCTTCGGGCAACCTGCACATGGGGCACGTGCGCAACTACACCCTGGTGGACGCGATCGCCCGGTGTCGGCGGATGCAGGGGTATCGGGTGTTGCACCCCATGGGGTGGGATGCCTTCGGGTTGCCGGCGGAGAACGCGGCGATCGAGCGGGGGATTCCGCCGGCGGTGTGGACCCACCAAAACATTGCCCAAATGCGGGCCCAACTCCAGGCTTTGGGGTTGTCCTACGACTGGGAACGGGAAGTGGCCACCTGCGATCCGGACTACTACCGCTGGACCCAATGGCTGTTTTTGCAGTTTTGGGAAGCGGGGTTGGCCTACCAAAAAGAAGCCACGGTGAACTGGGATCCCGTAGACCAAACGGTGTTGGCCAACGAACAGGTAGACAGCGAAGGGCGATCGTGGCGATCGGGGGCCCTGGTGGAAAAGAAAAAACTGCGGCAGTGGTTTTTTAAGATTACGGACTACGCCGAGGCCTTGTTGCAGGATTTGGGCACCCTGGAGCGTTGGCCCGAGAAGGTGCGGGCCATGCAGGCCAACTGGATCGGCAAATCCTTGGGGGCCGAACTCACCTTTGCCGTGGTCGGCCATGGCCACACCATCACCGTGTTTACCACCCGTCCCGATACGTTGGGGGGCGTTTCCTACGTGGTGTTGGCCCCGGAACATCCTTTGGTCGAGGTGTTGACCGCCCCGGCGCAGCAGGAAACCGTGGCGAACTTTGTCGCGGAAGTGGCCCGGGAAAGCGAGCGCGATCGCACCGCCGAGGATCGACCCAAGCGGGGGGTATGTTTGGGGTGTACCGCCCTCAACCCGTTGACCGGGGAAACCGTCCCCATTTGGATCGCCGATTATGTGCTGGCGGAATACGGAACGGGAGCGGTGATGGGGGTGCCGGCCCACGACGTCCGGGATTTTGCCTTTGCCCAACAATACGGATTGCCGGTGCGGTGGGTGATTGCGCCAAAAACCGGAGAAACCCCTACGGGGGCCTACACCGAGCCGGGGGTGATGGTGAACAGCGGCGATCTGGATGGGATGGACTCCGTCACGGCCAAAAGCGAAGTGGTGCGGCGGGCCGAGGCTGGGGGTTGGGGTCAGGGTCGGGTGCAGTACCGGTTGCGGGATTGGTTGATCTCGCGGCAGCGGTATTGGGGATGTCCGATCCCGATGGTGCATTGTCCCAACTGCGGCGCGGTGCCGGTGCCCACCGAGGAATTGCCCGTAGTATTGCCCGAAAACGTGGCGTTTACGGGGCGGGGGCCCTCCCCCTTGTCCACCCTGAAGGAGTGGGTGGAAGTCCCCTGTCCGGCCTGCGGCACCCCCGCCCGCCGGGAAACCGACACCATGGATACCTTTATCGACTCCTCTTGGTACTTTTTGCGGTTTGCCGATGCCCGCAACCAAACTTGCCTTTGGGCGCGATCGCGTCAACGCTTGGCTGCCCGTCAACCAGTATGTGGGGGGGGTAGAGCACGCGATTTTGCATTTGTTGTATTCGCGGTTTTTCACCAAGGTATTGCGCGATCGGGGGCTGTTGGATTTTGACGAACCCTTTCAGGCGTTGCTGACCCAAGGCATGGTGCAGGGGTTGACCTACAGCAATCCCCAGAAAACCGGCAAAGACCGCTGGATTCCCGCCGACAAAGTGGTTTGGCAGGAAACTCCCGACGGCAGCCGGGTGCCCACGACCCCACCACCGGCGAAGCGCTGACCGTGGGCTACATGACCATGTCCAAATCCAAGGGGAACGGGGTGTCGCCCCAGGAGCGATCGCCAAGTACGGTGCGGACACGGTGCGGTTGTTTGTGTTGTTCAAAGCCCCCCCCGAAAAGGACTTGGAGTGGGACGAAGCCGATGTGGAGGGGCAACACCGGTTTGGGTATCGGGTATGGCGGTTGGTCACCGAATACATTGCCTTTTCCGAAAAAAATCAGCAGGGGGTGAACCGCAACCTGCGGCGGGACATTCACACCGCCATTCGGAACGTCACCGAAGACTTGGGGGAAAACTACCGCTTCAACACCGCCATTTCCGAATTGATGAAGCTGACCAATGCCCTCCAGGAGGGCGATCGCCACTCCGAAACCTACGGCGAAGGGGTGCAAACCCTCCTCAAATTGCTGTTCCCCTTGGCCCCCCACCTCAGCGCCGAGTTGTGGGAGCTGCTGGGGCAAACCCCGGCGTTGCACGAAGTGCCTTGGCCCGTCTGGGAAGCGGAAGCCCTCACGGTGGACGAAGTGACCATTGTCGTGCAAGTCAACGGCAAGATGCGGGACAACATTGTGGTGCCCACGGCCCAAAGCGGCGATCGGGAGGTGTTGTTGGCGAAGGCACAGGAGGCCGCCAATGCGGCCAAATTCTTGGCGGGCAAAGAGATCCGCAAAGTGGTGGTGGTGCCCGGCAAACTGATCAACCTGGTGGTAGCCTAGGGCGCAGGGCGGGCATCCCTGATATACTGGACATTGCGCAGAGATGTACGCAAATTCAAGGGAGAGGAACGATAGATGGCATCAGCGGTTGCGGTAACGGACGCGAGCTTTGAAACCGACGTTCTCCAGAGCGAGGTTCCGGTACTGGTGGACTTCTGGGCCCCGTGGTGCGGCCCGTGCCGGATGGTGGCCCCCGTTGTGGACGAAATCGCCGAACAGTATGCCGGGAAGCTGAAAGTCGTGAAGCTCAACACCGACGACAACCCAAACGTCGCCAGCCAGTTCGGGATTCGCAGCATCCCCACCTTGATGATTTTCAAGGGCGGCAACAAGGTGGATGTGGTGGTGGGGGCGGTGCCCAAGGCTACGTTGGCCAACACCATCGAAAAGTACCTGTAGTTTTGGGTCGCGAAGCCCTTGGCGCCTGAGTCACGGCGATTACGTTTATGCTGACCGTTGAAATTCTGACGGCCGAAGAGCTGCGGCGAACGGTGAACCGTTTGGCGTCGCAGGTGGTTGAGGGCTGTGCCGCTTTGGAAAACCTGGTGCTGTTGGGGATTCGGACGCGGGGGGTGCCGCTGGCCTTCCTGTTGCAGCGCCAGATTGAGGCCCTGGAGGGCTGCACGGTGCCGGTGGGGGCCCTGGACATCACCCTGTACCGGGATGACTTGGATCGGATTGGGCCGCGGGTGCCCGATCGCAGCGAGATTTCGTTTGATTTGACGGGGCGACAGGTGGCGCTGGTGGACGATGTCATTTACAGCGGCCGGACGGTGAAGGCGGCCCTGAATGCCATCGACAACTACGGGCGACCGCAATCGGTGGTGTTGGTGACGTTGGTGGATCGGGGGCATCGGGAGTTGCCCATCCATCCAGATTTTGTGGGGAAGGCTTTGCCTACGGCCAAGGGGGAGCAGGTGCAGGTCTTGTTGCGGGACGTGGATGGTCGGGATGGGGTAGAATTGCTCAAACCGGTGCCCACGCGGTGAGGTCTGCCGCACCCCTGTTTGACCGGTTGACCCTGGAGCCTTTGCCCACTCTAGCCACCAGAGCTTAGTAATCAGCCGTGACCAATTGCGATCGCCCGGATTTGCCCGCCGAGAATCCAGCCCTAGAGGGAAACCAGGGTGCGGGGGAAGAGAACCCAAATCAAGCTGCCGTTGAGGCTCCAGATCGGGAGGGTGCCGCCGGCCAGCGGGTGTCCCTGGACCCGGCGTTGTTGGCGGAGCTGCGGGAGGTCACGGACGAGCCGGCGCGGGCAATTGATACTGCGGTGCGCCAGTGGTTGCAGCGGCGGGCGATCAAGGAAAGCGATACTTCGCGGCCGTTTGCCCGTGAACCCCTTTGTGCCGCCCCGTGGGGAATGGAACGATTGATCGGCAGGGGTTCCAGCAAAGACATTTTTTGGCAAGAGATTTCCGGGCAAGGGCTCCGAGGGCGCGATGTGGACGGGGCATGGCTCTGGGAGCGATTGTTTGCCGATAGTCCTGTCGGGGTGTTGTTGGATTGTCCGTTGCCGGGGCCGTTGGCCCGGTATGCGATCGCCGCGGGTTTTCCGGCCCAAACCTATACGGCGGGGGTGGGGGAAGTGGGGCCCCTGTTGACGCGGTTGGAGGTTCCCCAGGCGGTGGCGGCTCCGGCAGGCATTCCCTTTGCGGGGGGGCATCTGGGGTGGTTGGGGTACGACTGGGCGTGGGAATTGGAAAAGTTGCCGCAGCGGTTGGCCGACCCCTTGCCTTGGCCCGTAGCTTTTTGGTTTGAGCCGTCGCAATTTGCGGTTTGGGATAGCCAGCGGCGCACCCTGTGGTTGGGGGCCCTTTCGGCGGCCGGCTTGAGGGATTTGCAGCAGCGGTGGCAGACGGGATCGGCTCCGGAGAGCAAGCCACCGTGGCGGGCGGGGGGTCTGTCTTGGCTGACGGAGGCGCGGGCCTACCGGGAGGCGGTGCAGCGGGTGAAGGCTTGCATTGAAGTCGGCGACATTTTTCAGGCCAATTTATCGCTGCGGTTCCAGGTGGCTTTTGGCGGGGATGGTTGGGCCACCTATCGACAATTGCGGGCGATCGATCCGGCTCCCTTTGCCTCCTACTGGCGCACCCCTTGGGGGGAAATCCTCAGTGCTTCGCCGGAACGACTGTTGCAGGTGCAGCCCACCGGCGGTACCCAACGTCTGGCCACCCGACCGATCGCCGGGACACGACGGCGGGGGGACACCCTTCAAGGCGATGCCGATTTGGCGGCGGAGTTGTTGGCCACCGTCAAGGAGCGGACCGAACATTTGATGTTGGTGGATTTGGCCCGCAACGATTTGGGGCGGGTGTGCCGGTGGGGAACGGTGCAGGTAGACGAGCTGTACACGATCGAACGTTATGCCCGGGTCATGCACCTGGTGAGCAATGTGCAAGGGGAGAGCGATCGCCCGTGGGGGGAAGCGGTGGCGGCGTTGTTTCCGGGGGGGACGATTACGGGGTGTCCCAAGGTGCGGTGCATGGAGATTTTGGAAGAAGTGGAGCCGGTGCGTCGCAGTTTGTTTTACGGCTCTTTGGGGTACATCGACTACCGGGGGCACAGCGATTTGAACATTTTGATTCGGACTTTGCTGCGGACGGGGGATACCCTCTACGGTCAGGTGGGGGCCGGCATCGTCGCCGACAGCGACCCCGAACGGGAGTGGGAAGAATGCCTACACAAAGCCGCGGCCCTCTGTCAGGCGATCGGTTTGTAGGGGAGCAAGGCGGCCGATATGGGTTCCAACGTCAAGGCTGTAACGTTTCCAAGTGTTTCCAATCAATTAGTTTCCCCTACGAGAGGGAAAAAACAGCAATGTTGTTTAATATATTTACATTTTATGATAACGAACGATCAGTTTTTCTATAATGTTCTGATCATTTGTTTTTTAACGAAACTTCTCTTTCCTTCTGACTGTCACCAGATGTTAGAAAATTGTGACTACTGATCATCGCAAATTTACGATCACAGACTAAGTATTTTTCATGTGTTCCCAATAATCTAAGATTCAAGTTATGATACTGCTTTTGAAGGCGTTTCAATTCTGGTACCTTTTTGTATTTCCAAAAGTCAACCCTTTTGGGATTCAGTAAGTCCGCTTCATTAGAAAAGACTTGATACAAATCATGTGAATACCCCCATCCAATATAAACCTTTACACCTTTTTTCAACAAGTTAATTAAAAGAATCTGGATCTGATCGTCAAGTCCATGCTCAGTTAACCAAGGGCAGACCAAAATTAGCTGTTCTTGTGACTTAGTTAAAGCTTCTATTAAGACTTCACGACTATTAAACCTGTCGAAAATAAGATCATACGTGTAATTTGATAGAATCTTTGCCTCGTCGAGTTGTTTTTGATAACGAGATACTTGCTGATTGAGTCTTTCAATAACTTCATTCTGCTTGCTGATTTCCCGTTTGAGGCGTAGTTTCTCAAGATCAAATGTTTTCTCTAATTCACCGATTTTGGCTTGATACTCTTTTAGAGTCTTCTCCTTGTTGATTTTAGGATCTGATACATCCTTTGTTTCGCTTAGTTGTTTTTGGTAATCAGCTATTTGTTTATTGAGTTTTTCGATGATTTCATTCTGCTTGCTGATTTCCCCTTTGAGACGCAGTTTCTCAAACTCAAATGTTTGCTCTAACTTTTTAATTCTGGCTTGGTATTCTTTCAGTTCTTTCTCTCTGTCAGTATAAAGATGTTCAAGACCTTGATAAGCAGAGGCTTGTTTTTCCAAGTCTCTGACTTTAGAATCTAATACAACCTCGGTTTGTCCTAGCTGTTTCTGGTAGTCAGATAGTTGTTGGCCGAGTTTTTCGATGGTTTCATTCTGCTGGCTAATTTCTGCCTCAAGACATAGTGTCTCAATATCAAATTTTTGCTCTAACTCACTGATTCTAGCCTGATACTCTTGCAGCGTTTGCTCTCTATCAGTATAAAGACGATCAAACTCCTTAACCTTGGAATCCAATAGAGTCTCGGCTTGGCTTAGCTGTTTTTGATAGTCAGATACCTGTTGATTGAGTTTTTCAATCGTTTTGTTTTGTTTGTTGATGTCTCTCTCAAAACGGAGTTTCTCAATCTTTCTTTCACGGGAATCCGTAGCTTTTTTTATGTCATCTTTGCTTTTCAGCCTCGACAGAGCAACAATTGGGATGCTTGAAACACTGGGAATCGCTAGATAGTTATAGTTCTTAGTTGCGACGGTTGCCCCAAATCCAATGAACGTGGTCGCTAAAATAAATGGCTCTAAAAGGCTTGATATTGCTTTGATTTTTTCCATGAATCACGCTTATTAACTATTTCTTAGGAAGAGAGTCGTCCAATAACGTGAACGACTCTTTTGGGTTTCCAATCAATTAGGTTTCCCTACGAGAGGGGAGGCATTTTTGGATCTGAACAGGGTACTTGAAAAGTTGCCCAGTTTCCAATCAATTAGGTTCCCCTACGAGAGGGGAGTTTACGATTGTAGGAACTGGCTGGCAGCTGCAGAAGGACTGTTTCCAATCAATTAGGTTCCCCTACGAGAGGGGAGTATCCAAGAAGCCTGTCTAGGAGGTTTTGAGAAAGAGTTTCCAATCAATTAGGTTCCCCTACGAGACGGGGAGTCCCCCCATTCTAAACCCAGACTGGGCGGGCTGTCTAGGGGTCGTTTGCGGCCCCCAGGTAAAAAGTTGGTAAAATTTCCGGTCGCGGCCTGTGGAAAAGTCTGGAAAGCCGCTCTGGGCCTGTAGCGGCCCCTTTGACGAGTTTTGGGGCGTTTGCGGGGCTTGGGCGCTGGGGGCCGATCTATAGTCATTCCAATTGGAGTCAGGACTTTACGTATTTTGGATTGGGGAAGTGCTGTAAGAAGGGAGTTTGAGGGCAGAGCCCTCAAGTGGGGCTAC
>JAAUUG010000102.1 GCA_012031195.1 Oscillatoriales cyanobacterium SM2_1_8 | reverse complement strand
CGCAGCCGCCGGCACGATCGCCCCCGATCTGCCAACACCTCAACCTGTGCGCTCATAACGGTTCTCTGTAGCTGTAAACAACTTGGTTGGGACGGGGTACAGGGGTGAAACCCCTGGCTGGGGGCGCAGCCCCCCAAATCCCCTTTTCTTTCGGTGTCTGAACCTACCTGAATATAGCTATAGCTACAAATTGGAGGACTGATTTCACAGTTGCTTGAGGGCGGCGCTCAGTTGGGCCACCACTTCTTTGGCGTTGCCAAACAGCATGGAGGTTTTGTTGGCAAAAAACAGCTCGTTTTCCACCCCCGCAAACCCTTTGCTCATGCCCCGTTTGATCGCGATCGCGTGTTTGGCTTTGTCCACCTCCAGGATGGGCATTCCGTAAATCGGACTGCTGCGATCGCTGCGGGCCGCCGGATTCACCACGTCGTTGGCCCCAATCACCAAGGCCACGTCCACGTTCTCAAATTGAGCGTTGATGTCTTCCATATCGCACAGCTGGGAGTAGGGCACGTTGGCTTCCGCGAGCAACACGTTCATGTGCCCGGGCATCCGGCCCGCCACCGGGTGAATGGCAAATTTGACTTCCACCCCCCGTTTTTCCAGGGCATCCGCCAGTTCCCGCACCGCGTGTTGGGCTTGGGCCACCGCCATCCCGTAGCCGGGCACGATCGCCACCGACCGGGCATACCCCAACAACATGGCCGCCTCTTCCGAGTCAATTTCTTTGGTGGTACGGGTTTCGGGCCCCCGCGCCCCGCTGCTGGTGCCGCCGCCAAAACCGCCAAACACCACGCTCCCCAAGGAGCGGTTCATGGCCTTGCACATGATTTGGGTGAGAATCAGCCCCGATGCCCCCACCAGGGCCCCCGAAACCACCAGCGCATTGTTCTGCACCACAAACCCCGCTGCACTCGCCGCCAAACCCGAGAGGGAGTTCAGTAACGAAATCACCACCGGCATATCCCCACCACCAATGGGCAAAACCAGCACCACGCCCAAAATCAGGGAAATAAGATTGGCGATCGCAAAGGCCGGCAGGTTGGTCGTATCCTGCAAAAACATCCCCGAAGCCACCACAAACCCAACCAACAGCAACCCATCAACGACCTTTTGGAAGGGCAACACCACCGGCCCACCGGGCAAAATTCCTTGCAGTTTGGCAAAAGCCAACACGCTCCCGGAAAAGGTCACGTTGCCGATCGCAATCCCCAGCAAAATCGAGAAATTTTGGTCGCCGGCCATGGGTTGCAACGCCGTCACCGCGTGCCACGAAGCCCCGATCGCCACCAACGACGAAGACAGCCCCCCCAAACCGTTCAGAAAACCTACCATCTGCGGCATGGCGGTCATGGCTACCCGGTAAGCGGCGATCGCCCCAACGGCCGTGCCGATCGCCAGCCCGATGGCAATATCTCGATAACCCAGAATTTGCCGATCCAACAGCGTGGCCACAATGGCAATCGCCATGCCGATGGCCCCCAGTCGGTTGCCGTTGCGGGCGGTGGCCGGCGAACCCAACTGCTTCAGCCCCACGATAAACAACGAAGCCGCGGCCAAGTATGCCAACTGCGTTCCCGTAAACAAAACATCCGCCATGGCTTACCCTCCCTTGCTCCGAAACATTTCCAACATGCGATCGGTCACCAGAAAACCGCCGACCACGTTCACCATGGCGAAAATGACGGCAAACAACCCCAACGCTGTGGTCAGGCTGGGTTCCCGATCCAAACCGGCCACCAGCAACGCCCCGACCACCGAAATCCCAGAGATGGCATTGGCTCCCGACATCAACGGCGTATGCAACGTCGGCGGCACTTTGTTGATGACCTCAAAACCGGTAAACGAGGCCAGCACAAACACAAACAACGCCGCAATCAGCGATTCACTCATATTGTTTTCTCGTTTCTGAATCTGTGGCTTGAACCAAAACCCTCAGGCGGCGATCGCCGTGAGCTGCACCAGCGCATCCTTGACCCGTTGGTTGCGGATTTCGCCGCCGTGGGTGATGCAGGTGCTGTGGGTGATGTCGTCGCTGAAGTCCAAATTCAGTTCCCCCCCCTGCACCAGGTGTTTCAGCAAATTGAATACGTTGCGGGCATACTTCTGGGAAGCGTGCACCGGCATCGAAGAAGGCAGGTTCAAGGGCCCCAAAAGGGTCACCCCATGGTTCATCACTTCTTTGCCCGCCACGGAACCTTCGCAATTGCCCCCCTGCTCGGTGGCCAAATCCACAATCACGGAACCGGGCCGCATTTGCTGCACCATGGCATCGGTGATGAGGATGGGAGCCTGCCGCCCCGGAATTTGGGCCGTGGTGATGGCGATGTCGGCGTCCCGCAAATGGGAGGTGAGCACTTCCCGCGCCCGCTGGTTGGTGGTTTCCGATACCTGCCGGGCATAGCCCCCCGCGGCAGTGGTTTCCTCTTCGATGGGCACTTCAATGAATTTGGCCCCCAAACTCTGCACTTCTTCTTTCACCGCCGGGCGAATGTCGTAAGCCTCTACCAAAGCCCCCAACCGCCGCGCCGTGGCGATCGCCTGCAAACCCGCTACCCCTGCCCCCAATACCAACACTTTGGCCGGCGGAATGGTGCCGGCGGCGGTGGTCAACATCGGCAAATACTTGGGCAAGGCCGCCGCCCCCAACAACACCGCTTTATAACCGGCGATCGAAGCTTGGGACGAGAGGGCATCCATGCTCTGGGCCCGGCTGCTGCGGGGAATCAGCTCCATGCTGAAGGCGGTTACCCCTTTCTGCGCCAACCGCCGAATCAATTCCGGTCGCCCCAACGGATTCAGAAAACTCACCACCGTTTGCCCGGAACCCATGGCTTCGATTTCTTCCTCGCGGGGGGGGCCAACTTTCAAAACCATGTCCGCCTCGGCGATCGCCTGCCCCCGATCGGCACTCAGGTGCGCCCCCGCCTCTCGATAGGCTTCATCCGGAAAAAAAGCCCGCTCGCCGGCACCGCACTCCACCGTGACCTGCAACCCCAGCTTTTGCACCCGGGCGATCGTATCGGGCACGAGGGCGACTCTGCGTTCCCCCGATTCCGTTTCCTTGGCGACAAAAACCTTCATGCCCACTCCTTGCCCGTTGTTGTGCCGAATTTTGGCTCGTGCCAATCATCCATTCGGTATCCTAAGCGTCGGTTTGTCCCAATCTGCCTACCTTTCCACAATTCTTCCAATTCCTTAAATCAATCTTTCACCTCAAGCCGCCGGCTCTTCCGCCATTTCCGATAGCCAAACCCCAAGGCCAAGACCCCCAACCCCGCCCCGGCTTCCAATTCGTAGGGAACCTGGGTAGTCACCACCACGTTGTTGAACCCCAGAGCGGTATTGCAACAGCCATTTCCTTCCAGCAACTCAAATTCGAGCTGATAGTTCCCCGGAGGCGGCGCCAAATCGACGATGCTCACGGAACCGTTCATCAATGCCGTCTGACCCGACAAAAACGATTGAACGTTCAAGGTCGCAACGTTCTGCAGAACTACGCTCCAAGAATTTACAGAGCCGGGGTTGTTGCCCTGAAAGGCATAGTCGAAGGTCAGGGTGACGAAGGGTTCGGCTGCGGTTACGGCAATCTGTCGGCTGGGAGCAGCGACCCTGGAAATACCGGGGCGAGGGCTACCACCCGCGGTAATGGCGGTGCTGCCGTTGTTGTGTCCGATCGAGACAAAGGTAGAAGCAAAGCGGTTCCCAAAGCCATCGGGCGTGGCGGTGGTGTTCAAAGTCGCGCCGGGATCGACGGCGTTGTTGAAGCTAGTGCCAGATACATCGTCCGAAAACTCGCCTGGCAAAAACGTGTAGGTGGTGGTGAGGGCATGGGTTGGCGCGGGGAGGGCCAACAGGAGGGCGAGATCGTCCCGGGGAACCATGGGCGGAGCATAAATTTCGCGGAAGGGTGAGCCAATCATATCCCCCCCTTCCGCCAAATCGCCCGTCTTGAATTCAGGCAGTCGCCCAAAACAGCCGGCGCTTCTCGCATTTCCCAACGCAAATATGCTTTAAAACACAAAGAGGAGCGACAGACTTTCCATGTTGCGTCTGCCGCTCCTCTCTGGTTCTCTCCTCACCCAAGAATAACTCTACCGCAGCCCTGACCAAGTTTTCTGCCATTCTTTGCACAAAGAAATGCGCTTTTCGGCAACCAGGGATTGGCGTACCCTGGAAGGGAGAGGGCAGGAGGGAAAGATGCGGGTTTGGCTGGAGCGGCTGTGGATGGCGGATTTGGTGTTGGTGTTGGTCTGTTTTGGTTGGTTGTTGGTGGCGGCCACCGGGGAGACCACGGGGCATCCCTTGGGCTGGCAGTTGTGGTTGCGGCTGTGGCAGCCCTTGATCCAACCGGCTTTGGGGCTGTTGATGGCCGGGGCGATCGCCAGCGGTTTGTGGTAGTCGCTGGCAGGCTCGCGATCGCCGGTAGTTAGCCTTTCCAGCGTTTGGCCAACTGCCGGGCTTTGAGGCCCGACTCAATGGCTTCGAGGAGGCGGGTCATGCCGGTGGTGTTGATGATTTCGTAGGGTTGACCGCAGCGTTTGCAGCTTTCGATCGCCCGTTCGGTGAGGGAGTGGCTGGCATAGCCCGTGACAATCAACACCAAGTCGGCGCTGGGGATTTGGCTTTCGGCTTGGGCGGCCAGTTGCAGCCCCCCCTGTTCGGTGGCCCAGACCAAATACACCGTCGAGTCCCGCAGCCGATTGCGCACCGCGCTTTCCAGGCGATCGTGGCCGCCAAAGACCAGCACCTTGCCTTCGAGGTCGGTGTACAAGCTGGGTTTGCGTTCCGACTTGCGGTGCCGGGTGGCCGGTTGGACATTGGGCGGACGATCGACCCGAGAGCGGTTTTCCAGGGCTTTGTTGTAGATAAACGTCAGGGTTTGTTCGTGGCTGCCCCGCAACCGCGCCACCGGCCCTTCCGTTTCGCTGTTCGTGTTGATCTGGTGCATCAACGCTTCGACTACCTCTTCGAGTCCCCCCACGGCCTTGAGATCGCTGACATGGCCTTTGATGGCGATCGCCGCATCGGTTGCGCTGTAAAAATCGGTTTGTTCGGCAATCATTTCCAGCAGATCGGCTTTGAGCTGATGCCGCCACCGTTCCACTTCCTGTGCTTCCCGTTCTTCCACCAAACGGTCTTCTTGCAAAAGAAACTGTTTCTCGGCGTGCTCTTGGGCTTTGGCCGGGGCTTCTGCCAACTCTTGCCGGATTTCGGCCGCTTTTTCTTCCAGTTGTTGGCGGGTTTTGGGATTGTCCATGCCGCTGGCATCCAGGGTGGCAAGCGCCGCTTCTACTTTGGTCAGGAGGGGTTGCAAGCGGCTTTCTATCTGTTCCACAAACTCCTGTATTTGCCGCTCCCGTTGCTGTCGCAATTTCTCCTTTTCCAGGTCTTCGCGGGCTTGGGCCAGCAACCGCTCCACCGATTGCTCTAGGTTATCGAGATCGGAAATATCCATATTTTTCATACCTTTTCTAAGGGGCCTGTGGTCTCCGATCGCCATTGTAGAAGCCCTAACGTACAATGGCGGCAGTTTTTGAGAGATGCCATGCAATTGCGGGTTTATGTGAAGGATCATCCCCTGATCCGACACTGGCTGACGGTGGCCCGCGATCGGCAAACGCCGCCGCCGTTGTTTCGGGCGGCCCTGGTGGAACTGGGGCGTTGGCTTTCCTACGAAGCCCTCCGCGATCGCCTGCCCCTGCTCGAAGTGGCGATCGATACGCCGCTGGCACCGACCACTGGCCAGGTAATTTCGCCGCAGACGCCATGGGCGATCGTGCCGGTGTTGCGGGCCGGGCTGGCGCTGCTGGAGGGGATGCAAACCTTGATGCCGGGGGCCGCGATCTACCACGTGGGGTTGGTGCGCGATGAAACCACGTTGCAACCTTCGCTCTATTTGAACCGCTTGCCGGCCCGTTTGGCCCCCGAAACCTGCATTTTGGTGGCGGAACCAATGTTGGCAACCGGCGGCACGTTGTTGGCGGTGCTGGATTTGCTGGCGGAGCGCGGGGCCGACATGGCGCGGGTTCAGGTGATCAACGTATTGTGTACGCCCCCTGCGCTGCGGCAGGTGGGAGAGCGTTACCCGGCCCTGCAAATTTACAGCGCCTTTATCGATGAAACGGTGACGGATCAGGGCTGGATTGTGCCGGGACTCGGCGACGCGGGCGATCGCGCCTTTGGAACGGTCTAGGGCACCGATGGATGGGGGCCCGGGTTTCCAAATTTTTTCCGTAGAAATCGGTTCCGGTGGAACCCCTCGCCTACAATCAAGGCAATTGTATGCAGTGATCCCCATGGATGCCCTTTCCGCCTTGCACCTTGGCTTTGACCTGAAAACCATTCTGTTGGCGATCGCGGTGCCCTTTACGCTCAGTTGCTTGTTTTTGGCACCCGCAACGGGTTTTACGACACCGACAAGTACCACGGCAACGGTTCGGCCCACTAAAAACCCCCACGCCAAACCGACTGGGGGATGGGTCAAGGTGCCGGTTGAGCTTAAATCCCCCAATCGCGCCGCAGGGCCAGCCAGTTTTCCCAAAGGAGGCGATCGCCCGGTGGAGCCGGTGCCGCCCCCTCCCCGAGCCAAGCCACCCAACCATCGGCGGCCTCGCCCATGGCTTCTGCCTGCCAGAGGCCACAGCGATCCGTGATTATGTTTCCGTAGGTCAGACCCGCCAAATCCTGCGATCGCAGGGGTCCCTGGGGGCGACCGTGGCGTTGCCAAAGGGCGAACGGGGGGACGCCCGGTACCACCGTCAACCGTCCCCGCGATCGTCCCCCCAAAAACACAATTTTTTGCCAAAGGGCCCGATCCCTGGCGTCCAACAGGTTTTGCGATTCCACGCCCGTGAGCCAAGGCGGCACCGTCGGCACCAACAGCCGTTCCAGCGCCAAGGGCGATCGCCACCCACACCCGCCCCGGTTCGACCGCGGTCACCGGTTGCCCCAGGTGAAAGGTCACCCCCAATCCCTGCAATTCCGCCTGCAACCATTTGGCCCCGGTGGTATTGGTCAGCAGGTAGGGATGGCGGCCGATCAGGTGCACGCGAACGCCCAACCCGGACAAAGCCCTGGCCAACCCGCAGGCCAGGGGATCGGTGCCCACGATCGCCAAGGTGTGGGGCAAAGCCTCCTGCGCCCACAAATCGACCAGCGTCCAGGCCTCCTCCCAATCGGCGGGTTTGTCGCGAAACGGCACCCAACCGTAAAACCGCGATCGCCAAAGGCGTTCCGCCGCCAGCCATCCCCGTCTCCTTAACCCCTGGGCCGCACCGGCCACCGCATCCACCCCCAAGGCTTGCCAGCGTTCCAAGCGATCGTCCCAACCGGCAGCCCATTCCGTGCGTTGCCGTATTTCGGGCCAGGGACGACCCCGCCACCGGTACAATCCCATCAACGCCGCCGCCGGGTTTTCCGCCAGCAGGCATCCCGTGGGGGCAAAATGGCACCCACCCGCCCGCCCCAAGCCAACACCTGCTGCACCAAAGGCAGCGCCGCCAGATGGCGCCGAGGAGCACGAGATCGTAATCGAGGGCCATAGAAAAAAAGATAAAGCGGGTCAATTTTGGCATAATGGGACGACGATGATGCCTTTTGCGTTTGCCTTTCAGTCCCCTGGCTCCGAAATTTTCGGGGTGCGATGGTATAGCCTGCTCATTGCCAGCGGGTTGGTTTTGGGCACCCTGTTGGCCCAGCGCTTGGGACGACAGCGGGGCATCGACCCGGAGGCGATCGGCGATTTGGCGGTCTGGTTGGTGGTGGGGGCCCTGCCGGGAGCCCGTTTGTACTACGTCTTGTTTGCGTGGCAACAGTATGCCGACCGTCCCTTGACCAGCATTGGGTGGGGGGAATGGCACCTGAGGGTACCGACCGTCCTCGCCATTTGGGAGGGGGGCATTGCCATCCACGGCGCGATTTTGGGAGGCCTTGTGGCCCTTTGGGTCTTTAGCCGCAGGCGCAGCCTATCCATGGCTAAACTGGCGGATGTGGTGGCCCCGGCGCTGATTTTGGGTCAGGCGATCGGGCGGTGGGGGAATTTTTTCAACAGCGAGGCTTTTGGCGCCCCCACCGACCTGCCGTGGAAGCTCTACATTCCACCGGGGCAGCGACCTTTGGGCCTCCAGGCATTTTCTTATTTTCATCCCACCTTTTTGTACGAATCCCTGTGGAACTTGGGCACGCTGGGGCTTTTGTTGTGGGCCTTTGATCAGCCCTGGGGGCAAAAGCCGGGCCGGATTGCGGCCTTGTATGGCTTGGTGTACAGCAGCGGTCGGCTGTGGATCGAGGGCTTGCGCACCGACAGTTTGATGTTGGGGCCGCTGCGGATCGCCCAAGTTGTCAGTTTGGCGGCGATGGTGGGCGCTGTGGTTTACCTAGGGTGGGAGCGGCGCCGTGACCTCCAAGCCTGAAACGAACCGCTCCGGAGACTTTTCCGAACTCACCGATGAATTTTTTCGACTCCCGGCGGCGGGCCCCCAGCCGTCCCGGCAGCCCAACCCTGGCGGTGGTGGAAACGGCTTTTTTGGCAGGCACGGCGGCGATCGCCTTTGTCTTTAACACCTACTTTCCGATTGTGGGGGTAGGCTGGCTGATCCGCACCTTTTACGCTTTGCCCATTGCCCTGACCTATTTGCGCTGGGGACACCGTACCGCCTGGAAAACCGCTACGGTCACCGCCCTGCTGGTGGCTGTGTTGATGGGCCCCATCCGCAGCCTGCAATTTTTGCTGCCCCACGGGGTGTTGGGGGTATGGTTGGGGTATTGGTGGCGACGGGGGGCACCTTGGGGATGGACCCTCGGCAGTGGCGTGGCGATCGGGGTAGGCGGGTCGGCTTTTCAATTGGCCCTGCTGTCCCTGACCGTCGGCGACAACCTGTGGGTGTACATTACCCTGCGCACCGCCGATTTTATTGCCTGGCTGGGGTTCGATCGCCCCGAATTGATCTGGGTGCAAGCTTTGACCGTGGTCAGCCTCGCCGCCAGCAGCACCGTGTATTTGCTGCTGATCCATGGGGTTGCGTGGCTGTTGTTCGATCGCATCGGCCACGCCATTCCCGCGCCGCCCCCCTGGCTCGCCATCTGGTTGCGCTAGATTCTGTTGACCTTCAGGACTTACGCGACCTATAGCTGTTTTGCATAGCGACGAGACAAAACAACTCGGGTCGCAGGGGCGAAGCCCCCGTATTGGTTCTATTAGACGTTCGTTGGGCAAGAAAAAACCGTGTCGGTTT
>JAAUUG010000101.1 GCA_012031195.1 Oscillatoriales cyanobacterium SM2_1_8 | reverse complement strand
CCCCCTGCCGCCGCCAAGCGATTCGCCAGGGTTTGGGTCAGGGGTTGCAGGGTTTGGGGCGATCGCCGGGTTGACCGGCCTCTCGGAGTGGGACGGTGCCATGTTGCTGGGGGGCGCCTCCCCGATGCTGGCCGTGCTCACCCGCGGTCAAGGAGCCATCGCCCTCCTGGCCAGCGTTTTGCTGGCGCTGCCCATCGCTTTTCACCGCCGACCCTGGCCCCAAATCCCCCCTTCGACCGATTGTTAACTTTCGTAACAAAAGCCCAGAGGTAAACGCTCAGACCTTGGGGGGGATGTGTACCATGGCCGTAGCCTGAGCAGCACATCGATTCAATACGGCTTGAGGAGTTTGGATGTTTGTACCCGTAAGACCCACCGCCCGTCGCATCGTTCCGGAAGCCGTGGCCGGCAAAGTTTTGATGCGTCTGGTCTACATTGTGTTGGAGCCGCAATACCAGAGTGTGTTGACGGCGGCGATCGCCCGCATCAACCGGGACAATGCCCATCTGCAAATTGAGGCCAGCGGGTACCTGATCGAAGAAATCCGCGATCCCGAGTGCTACGAGGCTTTTTGCGAAGACTTGAATCGGGCCAATGTGTTCATTGCTTCGCTCGTGTTTGTGGAAGAGGTGGCCAGCAAGTTGGTGGCGGCGGTGACCCCGTGCGCGATCGCCTGGATGCCTGCATCGTGTTTCCGTCGATGCCGGAGGTGATGCGCCTCAACAAACTGGGGAGTTTTAACATGGCCAACCTCGGGCAATCGAAAAGTGCGATCGCCCAGTTCATGAAAAAACGGAAGGAGAAGGCGGGCAGTTCGTTTCAGGACAGCATGTTGAAGGTGGTGCAAACCCTGCCCAAAATCCTGAAGTATTTGCCGATGGACAAGGCCCAGGATGCCCGCAACTTTATGCTGGCGTTTCAGTATTGGTTGGGGGGGTCCGAAGAAAACATTGAAAACTTTTTGTTGAACCTGGCCCAAAACTACCTGCCGGACTTTCAGGATCGGAAAGCGCAATTGCAGGTGGCGGAACCGTTGGTGTATCCCGACGAGGGGATTTGGCACCCGCTGGCCCCCAAGATGTTCGAGAGCCTGGAGGAATACCTGGCCTGGTACAACGGCCGCGACGACATTGGCGCCGATCTGAAGGATCCGTTGGCGCCTGTGTGGGGGTGATTTTGGCCCGGAGCCACCTCGTGACCCGCGACGATGCCCACTATGTGGCGGTGGTGCAAGAGTTGGAGTACCAAGGGGCACGGGTGTTGCCGGTATTTGCCGGCGGGTTGGACTTCTCCAAGCCCGTCGAGAATTTCTTTTACCTCGGCAAGGGGGACAAACAACGGGCGATCGTGGACAGCGTGGTCTCCCTGACCGGCTTTGCCTTGGTGGGGGGGCCAGCCCGGCAGGATCACCCCAAGGCGATCGCCGCCCTCAGCAAACTGAACCGGCCCTACATGGTGGCGTTGCCGTTGGTGTTCCAAACCACCGAAGAGTGGCAGGACAGCGATTTGGGGTTGCACCCGGTGCAAGTGGCCCTGCAAGTGGCCCTCCCAGAATTGGATGGGGCGATGGATCCGATTGTGTTGTCGGGGCGGGATGGGGCCACCGGCCGGGCGATCGCCCTGAGCGATCGGATCGAAACCATTGCCAGCCGGGCGATCAAGTGGGGCAACCTGCGGCGCAAGGCCCGGCACGAGAAAAAGATCGCGGTGACGGTCTTTAGTTTTCCCCCCGACAAAGGGAACGTAGGCACCGCCGCCTACTTGGATGTGTTTGCCTCGATCCATCGGGTGTTGCAGTCGTTGGCGGGGAACGGCTACGACGTGCAGGACTTGCCGGCCACCTCGGCGGAATTGATGTCCGAGATTTTGCACAACCCCAACGCCTTGGTGGGGAGCCCCGAGCTGAACATCGCCTACCGGATGAACGTGCGGGAATACGAAGCCCACACCGCCGACTACGAAAGCATTGCCGCCCAGTGGGGCCCCGCCCCGGGCACCCTCAATTCCGACGGGCAAAACCTGTTGGTGTTTGGCAAACACTACGGCAACGTGTTTGTGGGGGTGCAACCCACCTTTGGCTACGAAGGGGACCCCATGCGGTTGTTGTTCAGCAAATCCGCCTCGCCCCACCACGGGTTTGCCGCTTACTACACCTACCTCAAAAAAATCTGGCAGGCGGATGCCGTCCTGCACTTTGGCACCCACGGTTCCTTGGAATTCATGCCCGGCAAACAGGTGGGGATGTCCGGCGAGTGTTATCCCGATAGCCTGATCGGGGATTTGCCCAACATCTACTACTATGCCGTCAACAACCCTTCCGAAGGCACCATTGCCAAGCGGCGGGGATATGCCACCACCATCACCTACCTCACCCCCGCGCCCGAAAACGCGGGACTCAGCCGGGGATTGCAGGAACTGAGTGAACTCATTGCCTCCTACAAGGAATTGCGGTTGGGGGGGCGGGGCATCGGCATTGCCAACGCGATCGCCGACAAGGTGCGCCTCACCAACTTGGATCGGGATGTGCCCCTGCCCCCGCAGGATGCCAAAGAAATGACCCTGGAGGAGCGGGACAACTTCATTGGGTTGGTCTACAGCAAACTGATGGAGATCGAAGCGCGGGTGTTGCCCTGCGGGTTGCACGTGGTGGGGGATGCCCCCAAGGTGGAGGATGTAGCCGATGTGCTCACCAGCATCGCCAGTTTTGATCGCGCTGAAGACGGTCTCAAATCGTTGTTGCGGATTTTGGCGGAGAGCGTGGGTCGTGAGATCGAAGAAATCTACCAAAACAGCGATCGGGGGATTTTGGCGGATGTAGACCGGTTGGCCAACCTGCGGGCTGCCGCCCGGGAGGGGGTGCAAGCCCTGGTGCAGGCCACCGCCGAAGCGGGCGATCGGGTATCCCGGCTGGCGGTGCTGAACTTCTTCAACATGGGCAAAAAGGAGCCATGGTTGGCGGCGTTGCAGAATGCGGGGTATCCCAACGTCAACGCCGAAGATCTAAAGCCGTTGTTTGGCTTTTTGGAATTTTGCCTCAAGCAAATTGTGGCCGACAACGAATTGGGGGGCTTGATTCAGGCTTTGGAGGGGAATTACATCGAACCCAGTCCGGGGGGCGATCCCATCCGCAACCCCTTGGTGTTGCCTACTGGCAAGAACATGCACGCCCTCGATCCCAACTCCATTCCCACCAGCGCGGCGGTGCAGGCGGCCCAAGTGGTGGTCGATCGCCTGTTGGCGCGGCAGCGGGCGGAGAACGGCGGCACCTACCCCGAAACCATTTCCGTGGTGTTGTGGGGCACCGACAACATCAAAACCTACGGCGAGTCTTTGGCCCAGGTCTTGAGCATGGTGGGGGTGCGGCCCAAAACCGATTCTTTGGGGCGGGTGAACAAACTAGAATTGATTGCCCTGGAGGAACTGGGGCGGCCTCGCATTGATGTGGTGGTGAACTGCTCCGGGGTGTTCCGGGATTTGTTTGTGAACCAGATGGATTTGATCGATCGGGCGGTGAAGTTGGCCGCCGAAGCCGACGAGCCGTTGGACATGAACTACGTGCGCAAACACGCCCTGCAACAAGCGGAAGAGCTGGGGTTGACGGTGCGGCAGGCGGCCACGCGGGTGTTTGGCAACGCCGCCGGTTCCTATTCCGCCAACGTAAACCTGGCCGTCGAGAACAGCACTTGGGAAAGCGAAGAGGATTTGCAGCAGATGTATCTATCGCGGAAATCCTTTGCCTTCAGCGCGGAATTTGCCAACACCCAGCAACGGGCGTTGTACGAATCCACCCTGAAAAAAGTGGATGTGACCTTTCAAAACCTGGATTCCTCGGAAATCAGTTTGACGGATGTATCGCACTACTTTGATTCCGACCCTACCAAAGTGATTGCGGGGTTGCGCCAAGACGGAAAACAGCCCATCGCCTACATGGCCGACACCACCACCGCCAACGCTCAGGTGCGCACCACCAGCGAGACCGTGCGTTTGGACACCCGCACCAAGCTCCTGAACCCAAAGTGGTACGAAGGGATGCTGAACAGCGGCTACGAAGGGGTTCGCGAAATCTCCAAACGATTGGTGAACACCATGGGCTGGTCGGCTACTGCCGGCGCGGTGGACAACTGGGTGTACGAAGACGTGAACGAAGTGTATGTGAAAGACCAAGCCATGTGCGATCGCCTGAAAAACCTCAACCCAAATTCCTTCCGGAAGATGGTGGGCACCCTGCTGGAGGTGAACGGTCGGGGCTACTGGGAAACCAGCGCCGAAAACCTCGATCGCCTGCGGGAGTTGTATCAGGAATTGGAGGATCGCATTGAGGGGGTAGCCTAGGGAGCCCGTGGCCCAATTCTGCCCGTGGCGGCGTTGGGCCTTTATTCACCTTGGGCGTTATAGTCATTTTAATTAAGAATGCGCCTGTATAGCTGTTTGCATAGCGACGAGACAAGGCAAGTCGGGTCGCAGGGGCGAAGCCCCCGTATTGGTTCTATTAGACTTTCGTTGGGCAGGAAAAACCGTGTCAGTTTTAATTAAAATAACTATATCTATGGCTATATTCGAGTAGGTTCGGACATTGAAAGAAGAGGGAGTGTGGGGGCTGCGCCCCCAGCTAGGGGTTTCACCCCTGCACCTCGTCCTAATAAAGCCATGGTCATTTCAAATATGTTTGCGACAATCTTTCCCTCACCCCCAGCCCCTCTCCCAGGAAGGGAGAGGGGAGTAAAGGCAATCAAAACAATCGTATTCGTGTCACTTTTAATTAAACTTACTATATTTAGAGCTATACCTTGGGCTTTAGCCTAGGCTTTACCCGTGACCCGAAGCGGAGTTGCCCGAAGCGGCCCGCCAGCGGCGCCGTTGTTGCAGCGAAAGCTGTTCCTCCAACTGGGCAATGCGGTTGTTGGCATAGGACAAGCGGGCCATCAATCTTCGCACCTGCCACTCGATCGCAATATCGGTTGGATCTTCGGTGGGGGGCAGGGGGGTCAACGTTTCGTCGAGCACATCTTTGTGGGTTTCGCCCCAAAACTCTCCCCAAGGCTCTCTCCAAGACTCTTGTTGGGGGGCGATTTGAGGGGCGATTGCCTCCGGGGTTCCCTGTTGCCGCAGCAGCTCAAGCAGGCGTTGGGGGAGGGTGTCCACTAAAAGCGTTAGCCGACAAACCTCTTGGTGCAATTGGGCAACACGGACTTCGATGGGCTCCATATCCGGGCTTCTTTGACAAAAGATTTTACCAATATGGGGGGCGATCGCCCCATGTCCGTTGGCCCCACCAAATGATTTAACGTTTGCCAAACACCGCAGAAAGGCCCAGCGCATTGTATATTCAGGAGACCGCAGCGCATCGGGCAACACGATGAACAAGATCGATTTTCCTTTTTCCGATACGGTCGCCGGCTACGTCACCCGTTTTGATGCCAGCACCGACACCTTTGCCCTCAAGACCACCGACGGTCGCGAGTTCAGCGGCAAATTCACCCCCACCACCTACGCCAAACTCGCCCGCAACTTGGGGGAACCCTGGCAAGACTGCACGGGGCAGATGCGGGACATGATGGTGCCCGGTCGGTATCTGTTTGTGTACGGGCCGTTTTATCCCGAAGAAGGGGACTACCGGTTTGAAGCCAAAGAAGTCACTTTTTGCGGACGCACCGAAACCGAATATCGGTTTGAAAAACGCAGTTGGTGGGTCGATCAAATCCGCGAACTGGGAAATTTTTACCTAGAGGCTCAGTTCCACGGTGAGGCGGTCGACTACCGCAACTATCGCACCTCGCTTTCCATCACCGGAGCCAAAAAGGGCGACTTTCGGCAAGAGACCGACACCATTTCGCGGTTGGTGTATGGTTTTGCCACCGCCTACATGTTGACGGGCGACGATCGCTACTTGGAGGGGGCCGAGAAGGGCACCAAGTACCTTCAAGAACACATGAAATTCGAGGACATCGACGAAGGGATTGTGTATTGGTACCACGCGATCGACGTGTCGGGCACCCGGGAAACCAAAATTTTTGCTTCGGAATTTGGGGACGACTTCGACGGCATTCCTGCCTACGAGCAGATTTACGCGTTGGCGGGCCCGATTCAAACCTACCGAATCACCGGCGAACCCAGCATCCTGCGGGATGCGGAAAAACCGTGGATTTGTTCGATCGCTTTTTCCTGGACAAAGAACAGGGCGGTTACTTTTCCCACATCGATCCCATCACCCTCAGTGCCACCAGCAGCACCCTGCCGGAGCGGAACCGTGGGAAGAAAAACTGGAACTCCGTCGGCGATCACGCCCCGGCTTACCTGATTAACCTGTATTTGGCCACCGGCGAAGAGCGCTACGCCAAATTCTTGGAATACACCTTCGACACGATCGCCAAGTACTTCCCCGACTACGACCATAGCCCCTTCGTGCAAGAGAAATTCTTCACCGACTGGAGCTACGATCAAGAGTGGGGCTGGCAGATGAACCGGGCTGTGGTGGGTCACAACCTGAAAATTTCCTGGAATTTGATGCGGATGCACTCCCTCAAAGCCAAGGACAACTACCGGGAGTTGGCGGAGAAAATTGCCGAACTGATGCCGGCGGTGGGGAGCGACCTGCAGCGGGGCGGTTGGTACGATGTCGTCGAGCGGATGTTGGAGCCCGGCCAGAAGTACCATCGTTACGTGTGGCATGACCGCAAGGCCTGGTGGCAACAGGAACAGGCGATCTTGGCGTACTACATTTTGGCCGGCATTTTGGGCAAAGAAGAGTATCGCCGCTTGGCCCAGGAATCGGCGGCCTTTTACAATGCCTTCTTCTTGGATCACGACGACGGTGCCGTGTACTTCAACGTCTTGGCCAACGGCATTCCCTTTTTGATGGGCACGGAACGGCTGAAGGGCAGCCACTCCATGAGCGGGTACCACTCCTTTGAGTTGTGCTATTTGGCAGCGGTATACACCAACCTGTTGGTGACCAAGCAACCGATGGACTTCTACTTCAAACCGTTGCCTGGGGCCTTCAAGCGGAACCTGTTGCGGGTATCGCCGGACATTTTGCCCGTTGGCAGCGTGAAAATCGGGGCTTGCGAAATCGACGGCCAGCCCTACGACAACTACGAAGCCGAAGCCCTGACCGTGAAATTGCCCGACACCAAAGAACGGGTGACGGTGAAGGTCACGATTGTGCCCACCGCCTAAGTTTTGGCCTCCCTGCGGGGAGGTTTTGGTTTTTTGTTGGTCAGGTTGTTGCTTAGAGGTTTGGCAAGCAGGGCTATGGAAATCAGAACCGAAACCACCGGCGGCATCACGGTGGTCTCCCTCCGGGGAGATATCGATGCCAGTACGGCGCCTCAGGTGCAAGAATCGGTATTGCCGTTGGTGACTGCCGGGAGCAAGCTGTTGATGGACATGACCGGGGTACCTTACATGTCGAGTGCGGGGCTCCGGGCCTTGCTCTCGCTGTACCGGCAGGTTGCCGCCAAAGACGGCAAATTGGTGTTGGTGGGGCTATCGGAAGAGATTGCCGATACCATGTCCATCACCGGCTTCTTGGACTTTTTTGCCGCCCGGGGAACCGCTGCCGAAGGGTTGCAATTTTTGCAGGAGGGTTAGGGGTGGACGTTCTTTCTCGCATTGATATCCATCCCACCCACACTTCCCCCGATGGCAAGTTCAAGCTGCGGCGGGGGCGACCGGAGCCGTTTGGGGCTTCTTTCGTGCCGGGGGGCGTGAACTTTTCGGTTTTTTCTAGCTATGCCACGGCTTGTACGTTGGTGTTGTTTGAAAAACACGCCAAGGAACCCTTTGCCGAAATTCCCTTTCCCGATGAATTTCGGATCGGCAACGTGTTCAACATGGTGGTGTTTGCCCTCGACTACGAAAACCTGGAATACGGGTATCGGATGGAGTCCCCGTTTGCGCCGGCCCAACGGGGCAAGCCTGCTTTGCACCGATTTGATCGCCAGAACATTTTGCTCGATCCCTACGCCAAGGTGATTGGGGGGCGGGATGTGTGGGGGCAAACCCCGGACTGGGAGGACGTGTACCACCACCGGGCCCGCATTGTATTCGATGACTTTGATTGGGAAGACGATCGCCCTTTGGAGATTCCGCCAGAGGATCAGATCATCTACGAGATGCACGTGCGGAGCTTCACCCGCCACCCGTCTGCGGGGGTGAAGGAATCACGGCGGGGCACCTTTGCCGGGTTGCGGGACAAAATTCCGTACCTCAAGGAATTGGGGGTCAACGCGATCGAGCTGATGCCCGTTTTTGAGTTTGATGAGTTTGAGAATAGCCGCCCCAATCCCCAAAACCCGGATCAACTGCTGGTGAATTATTGGGGTTACAGCACGGTGGGTTTCTTTGCCCCGAAGGCTGGGTATGCCGCCACCGGCAAGTTGGGAATGCAGGTGGACGAACTCAAAGCCATGGTGAAGGAATTGCACCGCAACGGCATTGAGGTGATTTTGGATGTGGTGTTCAACCACACCGCCGAGGGGAACGAGTACGGCCCGGTGATTTCCTATCGGGGGCTGGACAACCGCACCTATTACATGTTGACCCCTGAGGGGTATTACTTCAATTTCAGCGGTTGCGGCAACACCCTGAATTGCAACAACCCCATTGTGCGGGACATGGTGTTGGATTGCCTGCGGTATTGGGCTTCGGAATACCACATTGACGGGTTCCGGTTTGATTTGGCCTCAATTTTGGGTCGCGATCCCAGGGGCTTTCCCTTGGCCAACCCACCGTTGTTGGAGGCGCTGGCTTTTGATCCCATTTTGGCCAAGTGCAAGTTGATTGCGGAGGCTTGGGATGCGGGCGGTTTGTACCAAGTGGGTTCGTTTCCGGCCTTTGGGCGCTGGGCAGAGTGGAACGGCAAATACCGCGACACCCTGCGCAAGTTTCTGAAGGGGGACAGCGGTCAGGTGGGGGCTTTGGCCCAATGTTTGCAGGGTTCGCCCCATTTGTATGCTGCTTCGGGGCGGGTGCCGGCCACTTCCATCAACTTTATCACCGCCCACGACGGGTTCACGTTGCGGGATTTGGTGTCGTACAACCACAAGCACAACGAGGCCAACGGCGAAAACAACAACGACGGCGGCAACGACAACGACAGTTGGAACTGCGGTTGGGAAGGGGAAACGGACAACGCCGGCATCAACGCCCTGCGGCACCGGCAGATTCAGAATGCCCTGATTTTGCTGCTGGTGAGCCAAGGGGTGCCCATGATTTTGATGGGGGATGAGATGGGTC
>JAAUUG010000100.1 GCA_012031195.1 Oscillatoriales cyanobacterium SM2_1_8 | reverse complement strand
AAATGTTGTTGCCGGACGATCCGGAAGCAACGATTGTGATGATTGCCACGGGCACCGGGATTGCCCCCTTCCGCGCCTTTTTGTGGCGGATGTTCAAGGAAAAGCATCCCGATTACCAGTTCAAGGGCACGGCGTGGCTGTTCTTTGGGGTGCCCACGGCTTCTTCGATTCTCTACAAGCCCGATTTGGAGTGGTTGCAGTACAAATTCCCGAAAAATTTCCGGTTGGACTATGCCATCAGCCGGGAACAAAACACCAAGGACGGCAAAAAGATGTACGTCCAAAACCGGATGGCAACCTACGCCGAAGAACTCTGGGAAGTGCTGCAAAAGCCTTCGACCCATACCTACATGTGCGGGTTGCGGGGCATGGAAGATGGCATTGATGAGTTTATGGTCGAGACCGCCGGCAAGTACGGGGTGAACTGGAAGGACTACGAGAAGCAGATGAAGAAGGACGGTCGCTGGCACGTGGAAACGTACTAATTCCTCCAGGCTTGTTTTTGGGATTGGGCAAGGCCATGGCCCAGGAAAAGTAGAATCCAAAACGGGGAGGGGCATGGCTCCTCCTTTGTTTTTTGTGCTTGCAGTTATAGCTATAGCTGTTTTGCATAGCGACGAGACAAAACAAGTCGGGTCGCAGGGGCGAAGCCCCCGTATTGGTTCTATTAGACTTTCGTTAGGCAGGAAAAAACCGTGTTAGTTTTAATTAAAATAACCATATAGTCAACTTAATTAAGAGTGACGCAATTGTAGTTGTTCTGACTGCGTTTACTCCCCTCTCCCCGGTTCCTGAGCCTGCCGAAGGAGAGAGAGGGGTTGGGGGTGAGGGCAAGATTATCGCAAACACATTTGAAATGACGGTATATTCCGGCAAGTTCAGACATCGAAGGAAAAGGGGGTTTAGGGTCACAGCCGTTCGGCTGAGCGCTCACGCCGAAGCCCCCAACTAGGGGTTCCCTGCCCCCCGCCGAACCAAGCCATTTACGGCCATAACGCGGGAGCCAGACGTTGTATGCTGAGAGGGGTACAGTGAGGGCAGTAGGCGGCAAACGTGGTCTGCAAACTTGGTTTTCTGGGTATGGGTACGGTGGGAGCCGGGGCAGCCAACATTCTGTTAGACCCCACCGATCGCCACCCGTTGTTGCGGGAAGTCAAGGTTGAGGCGGTGGGGGTGCGCTCTCTGGACAAGCCGCGTGCGGTGAACCTCCCGGCGGCGGTGTTTACCACCGATCTCGAAAGCGTGGTTGCCAACCCCGATGTGGATGTGGTGGTGGAGGTGATGGGGGGGATCCACCCGGCCAAGGATTTGGTTTTGCAGGCGATCGCCGCGGGCAAACATGTGATCACGGCCAACAAGGCGCTGCTGGCGTTGCACGGGCGGGAAATTTTCACCGCAGCCGAAGCCAAGGGGGTGCGGGTGCTGTTGGAGGCGGCGGTGGGCGGCGGCATTCCCCATCATCAGACCCTAAAACAGGGGTTGGGGGGGAACCGATTGACCTCGATCCTGGGCATTGTCAACGGCACCACGAATTACATTTTGACCCAGATGGTGGTTGCGGGGTTGGGGTTTGCCGAGGCTTTGGCGGAGGCGCAGGATTTGGGCTATGCCGAGGCCGATCCCACGGCGGATGTGGACGGTCACGATGCGGCGGACAAAATTGCCATTTTGGCCAGTTTGGCCTTCGGCGATCGCATTGACATTGGGCAGGTGCATCGGGAAGGGATTCGGGCGGTGACGGCCCTGGATATGGCGTGTGCCGCGCAGTTGGGGTACACCGTCAAATTGTTGGCGATCGCCAAGCGGGTGGGCCCGCAGGTAGATGTGCGGGTGCATCCGACCCTGGTGCCCCTCAATCATCCGTTGGCGGCGGTGAACGGCGTGACCAATGCGGTGGTGGTGGACGGCGAGCCGATCGGGGCAGTTGGTTTTCAGTGGGCCGGGGGCCGGGGCCGGAGCCACGGCCAGTGCGATCGTAGGGGACATTTTGGCGGTGGCGGCCGGGCACAAGCAAGGGGAACTGACGCCGTTGTTGGGGTGTTTTCATCGGGGATACGCCGATGTCCGGCCGCCGGTGGAAGGGATTTCGGCGTTTTATGCTCGATTTGGCATGATCGAGCGGCCTGGGGCGATCGGCGACATTGGTTTGTGTTTTGGGCGGTGGGGCGTGGGTCTGGAATCGGTGATGCAGCACAGTACCGATGGGCAAACGGCCCAATACTTGGTGATTACCCGGCCGACCGCCGAGAAGAGCTTCCATCGGGCGATCGCCGAGTTGCGGGAACTCCCGTCGGTGACGGGAATGCCGGTTGTACTGAGATTGCTGTAGGTATGGAAGATTTACCCTTACAATTGTTCGGCATTACGCTCCTTGTGGGCATCAACGCCTTTTTTGCCGCCTCCGAAATTGCTTTGGTCTCCGCCAGCGAAGTGCGCATTCAAGCCCTCCTGGAACAGGGCGATCGCCGCGCACGTTTGGTGCAGCGGGCCCTCGAAAACAGCACTCAGTTTCTGGCGACGGTGCAGGTTGGGGTAACCCTGGCGGGCTTTTTCGCTTCGGCGACGGCCGCCACCGAATTGGCGGGGCCCCTAAATATCTTTCTTTCGCCGTTTGTGGGGGGACTGGCCGGCCCCTTGAGCCTGGTGTTGGTCACCTTTGGCGTTGCGGTCGTCACGTTGGTGTTTGGCGAACTGGTGCCGAAAAAGTTGGCGCTGCACCATGCCGAGGCGATCGCCCTGGCCACAGCCGAGCCGATCTATTGGTTGGAGCGGGTGGCATCGCCGCTGGTGCGTTTTTTGAGTGCATTCACCAACGGCATTTTGGTGTTGACCGGTACCCCCGTCCAAGAAACCCAGGATGTGCGGGTGGAAGAAATCAAAGCGATGGTGGATGCGGCTCGGGCTGGCGGGGCGGTCGGCGAACAGGAACGGCGGATTATTTACCGAGCCGTGGAATTGCCCCACATTGAGGTGCGGGCGATTATGGTGCCCCGGGTGCAAATTCAGTACCTCGCCATCACCACCACCCTCGACGAAACTTTCACGATCGTGTCGGAAAATGCCCACACCCGTTTGCCTGTATGCGATGGGGACTTGGACAACATTGTGGGGGTTTTGCACGTCAAGGATTTGATTCGGCCGCTGCCCCAATTGGCGGCCCATCCCCCTTCTTTGCGGGAATTGTTGCGACCTGTGTACTACATTTCCGAGCATTACTTGGCCGGGGATTTGCTGCGGGATATGCAAAAAAACCGCCTCCATCTGGCGATCGTGCAGGATGAATTTGGCGGTACCGCCGGTTTGGTCACCCTCGAAGACGTGTTGGAAGAGTTGGTGGGGGAAATTCGCGACGAATACGATGCCGAAGAAGAGCGCGAATTTCGACGGGTGTCCATCAGCGAAGGCATTTTCAAGTTGCGCGCCAGCATTGGCACCGTCAACAACGAGCTGGATTTGGTGCTGCCCCGGGATGAGTTTGCCACGTTGCTGGGGTTGTTCCTGGATGAGTTGCAACGATCGCCCATCGCCGGCGATCGCATCGAGCTGGAGGGGGTCGAGTTGACGGTGTTGGAGGACGGACAGCGGGTGCGGGTGCACAAGATGCCGCCGGCCGAGACCGATACCGACACTTTTTAGGGAAACCTAGCGTCGTTGTTTCCACACTGTGGGAGGGATGCCATGAACGCACGCAAGCATTGGTCGGTGTTGGGGTCAATGTTGGGGCCGGTATTGGGGGCCCTGTTGGTGGGGCTGGGGGCAGTACCGGCAACCGCCGAGACCTTGGCGTTGGGCCCCATTTCCGCAACGATCCGATTCGGTTGCGGGGAACGGCGGGGGGACAGGAGCCCTTGGCCCGGTTGGCGGGGACGGCGGGGCGCTGCCGGGGGTTTGCCCAAGCCCAGCCCAACCATACGTTGGTGCTGCAAGACAACGTGTTTTTGGACGTGTTGGCCTACAGCGACGATCCGCAAGGAGATGTGACCCTGTTGGTACGGGGGGCCGACGGCACGGCCTGGTGCGCCGATCGAGAATATCGGGGTCGCAGCCCCCAAATTGCCCGCCGCCGTTTTCCCCAAGGCACCTACCAAATTTGGTGGCCACCGGCGAAGCCAATCGCCCCGCAGCTTACACCCTTTCCCTGAGCGAGTTTCCCCAAAGATAGCCCCCGGCGGAAGGTCAAGCTATCATGGATGACGGTACCTCACCCTTGCGCAGCATGTCCCAAATTTCGCCGGCGATCGCCGGGGCCAGCCTTTCCCCCGAAGCCAAAACCAACGATCTCCATGTGGTGGAGACCACCCCCCTGCTGCCCCCGATCGCCCTGAAAATGGAATTGCCGGTGACCGATGGGGTGGCGGCGGTGGTGGCGGCGGCTCGGCAGCGCATTGCCCGCATTTTGCACGGCCACGATCGCCGGGTGGTGGTGATTGTGGGGCCCTGTTCGATTCACGATGGGGCAGCGGCCCACGCCTACGCCGAAAAGTTGTGCGCCCTGCAGCAGGAGTTGGCGGACGGTTTGGAGATTGTGATGCGGGTCTACTTTGAAAAACCCCGCACCACGGTGGGTTGGAAAGGCTTGATCAACGATCCCCACTTGGACGGCAGTTTTGCGATCGCCGACGGGTTGCGCCTGGCCCGCCAAATTTTGCTGACCATGGCCGAGCTGGGGTTGCCGGCCGCCACGGAATTGCTCGATCCGATTGTGCCCCAATACATTGCCGATTTGATTGCCTGGACGGCGATCGGCGCCCGCACCACCGAAAGCCAAACCCACCGCGAAATGGCTTCGGGCCTGTCGATGCCGGTGGGGTTCAAAAACGGCACGGATGGCAACATCGACGTGGCGATCCATGCCATGTTGTCGGCGCGGGAACCCCACAACTTTTTGGGCATTGACCACCAAGGGCAGGTCAGTGTGGTGACGACCACGGGCAATCCCGATTGCCATCTGGTGCTGCGGGGGGGCAAAAGCGGCCCCAATTACCAAACCGAAACCCTGGCGGCGATCGCCGACCGGTTGCGGGCGCAACAACTCAATCCCCAAATTGCGATCGATTGCAGCCACGGCAACAGCAGCAAAGATTTCAACCGGCAACCCCTGGTGTTGGCCGACCTAGCCCAACAAATTCGCGCGGGGCAAACGGCGATCGCCGGCGTGATGATTGAAAGCCATCTGGTGGCCGGGCGCCAAAACCTCGTGGCCAAAGACGGCTTGGTGTACGGCCAGAGCATTACCGATGGGTGCATCGACTTTGAAACCACCGCCGAGATGCTGCGATCGCTCTACGCGGCGGTGCGGGCCGCCCGCTTTGGGGATAACTTGTAACAAATTGTGTCAAAATTGTTCCCAACGGTACACCGAGGCGAAGTCGGTTTGGGGAACAGGGCAGAAGCAGCAAAGCCCATGGGAATGGCACAGGGGGCCGCGCGCATTTGCCGCGGGACGGAGGTCGTCCAACCAACGGTGGTGGCCCTGGGGAATTTTGACGGGGTGCACCGGGGCCATCAAGCGGCGATCGCGCAGTTGAGGGAATTGGGAGGGGGCATCCCCACGGTGGTTTCGTTCGATCCCCATCCCCGGGAGTTTTTCAGCGGCGAGTCCCGGCTTTGGTTGACGCCCCTCCCCCGAAAAAGCCCAACACTTGGGGGCGTTGGGGGTAGCCCAGTTGGTGGTGTTGCCCTTTGACGACCAACTCTCCCGGCGGACGGCTACGGAGTTTACGATCGACATTTTGCAGGGGCAACTCCAGTCCGTCGGCATTTGCGTAGGGGAAGATTTTCGGTTTGGCTGGCAGCGGCAGGGCACGATCGCCGATTTGCAGCGGGTGTGGGGCGATCGCCTGCGGGTGTTGCCGGCCCAAACCCATCGCAGCACGCCCGCCGATCCGCCGGTACGCATCAGCAGTTCGGCCATTCGGACGGCCCTGGAACGGGGGGGAAATGGATTTGGTGACGGCTTTGCTGGGGCGACCCTACACCCTGGGGGGCGAAGTGGTTCCCGGCCAGCAGAACGGTCGCAAGTTGGGGTTTCCCACGGCCAATTTGCGTCTGCACCCCAAGAAGTTTGTGCCGAGGCAGGGGGTTTACAGTGGAATGGTGATGGAATTGGGGTTGCCGGCGGCGATCAACATTGGCCAAAGACCGACCCTGGCGGGTGCGGGTCTGCGGAGCGTCGAAGCCCATGTTTTGGACTGGCAGGGGGATTTGTACGGGCAGCGGTTGACGGTGGCCCTGCAGCGTTTTTTGCGGCCGGAACAAAAATTTGCTTCCCTTAACGCCTTGCAGTCGCAAATTGCCCTCGATTGTGCCGCCGTCCGCCGCTATGCTGGGGAAGTTTTGGTAGGAACCTGAGCGCCTGTGGCCGAAGTGGCGATCGCCCTGCGGGGTGTTTCCAAGTGTTTTCATTGTTACGATCGCCCGATCGATCGCCTGCAGGAGTTGTTTTTCCCAAAAGTCCGGCGATCGCGTCCGTTTTGGGCGCTGCAAGACCTGGATTTGGAGGTGACCCGGGGGCAGACCCTCGGCGTGATTGGGCAAAACGGTTCCGGCAAAAGCACCCTGCTCCAAATTGTGGCGGGCACCCTCACCCCCACCGCCGGCGAGGTCAAGGTCGGGGGCCGCATTTCGGCCTTGCTGGAATTGGGCAGCGGGTTCAACCCCGAATTCACGGGCCGTCAAAACGTGTTTTTCAACGGGCGGTTGCTGGGGCTCCACGCCGCCGAAATCGAAGCCAAGTTTGACGACATCGCGGCCTTTGCCGACATTGGCGATTTTATCGAGCAACCCGTCAAAACCTATTCCAGCGGCATGTTTGTGCGGTTGGCCTTTGCCGTGGCCGTCAACGTCGATCCGGAAATTTTGATTGTGGACGAGGCCTTGGCGGTGGGCGATGTCCTGTTTCAGCGCAAGTGTTTCCGCAAAATCGAAGAACTCTCGGAACAGGGGGTCACGATCTTGTTTGTGTCCCACGACCTCAACAGCGTGCTGAACCTGTGCGATCGGGCGATCGTGTTGCACGGCGGTCGCAAAATCCAAGACGGCAAACCCCATCCGGTCACCCTGGCCTACAGCACCTTGATGGCGGAGCAAGAGGCCGCCGCCCGCAACGTGGCGTTGCAACACCAAGTGGCCCAAGCCCACGGCAACGCCGTCAGCGAATCGCGGGTCGGCATTGGGGGCGCGGAACTGCAAACCGTGGAGCTGCTCAATGCTCAGGGTCAGCCCGTCCAAACCGTGCAAACCGGGGAATCCCTGCGGGTGCGATCGCACATTGTGTTTCACAGTGCGGTGGCCCGTCCGATCGCCGGGTTCAAAATCAAAACCCTGAACGGGATTGCCGTGGTGGGGCAAAGCACCTACGAATCCCCCAAACCCTTGCCCCCCATTGCCGCCGATACCGCCCTCACGGTGGAATTTGATTGGCCGTGTTATTTGGCCCCCGGCAACTACACCGTTACAGCCGGGGTCTCCGAAGCCACCGAGGATGGCCGCATTCTGCCCCTCGATCGCCGGCGGGATGTGCTGCCTTTGACGGTGATGGGCCCCCTCGGCGCTTACGGTTTGTTGGCCCTGCCCATCCACCTGGATTACCAACTGGCCCGGCGCCGGTGTGAGTCTGCGTGCCGGGGTTCCTGAGGGTAGGCTGAGCGAAGCCGAAGCCTGCCGAAAGGGATAGGGCAACCCGGCCAGGAAGCAGATTCTTTTTCCTCGTTCCCCAACCCCTTCCCCCAGAACGGGAGCAGGGGAGTTGCAGCTACATTCGGGTAGGTTCGGAAACAGGAAGAAAAGAAATTTTGGGAGCTTAGCCCCCAGTCAGGGATTTTCCCATGCACCCTGTCCCAATCAAGCCGTTTGCAGCTATAAAACCATTAAAACTTTGGGAAGCGGGTGAAGAGGCTCGAACTCTCGACCCTCTCCTTGGCAAGGAGATGCTCTACCACTGAGCTACACCCGCATTGGCTTTGACGCTTGCTTAGTATGCCGATCCCTCCGCCAAAAGTCAAGGGGTCGATCGTCTTTTTTTCAAGGCGGGCAATTGTCGACAACAATTTACCTAGGGGGGCATGACCCGGCGTTCCCAGGGGCAGCCGGTCTGGGCAAGGGTTTGCGCTGGGGGCGATCGCCCGATGGGTTTTGGGTTTTGTTGTGCAATTCGGGAATAAACAACAGCAAACCTGGAAAATCATCAAAATCGAGGCTGACAGCGCTTGGCAAAGCCAGGAAACCTTCAGGATTGGTTTAACTTGGAATGGCGAGTGTAGGCAGGGGGAATGGGTTTTCGCGATCGGGGCGATCGCCCCCACAATCGGAGGGGACAACACACCAAGGCAAGCTATGAAACTCGCGGTCTACGGCAAAGGCGGCATCGGCAAATCCACCACCAGTTGCAACATTTCGGTGGCCTTGGCCAAGCGGGGCAAAAAGGTCTTGCAGATTGGGTGCGATCCCAAGCACGACAGCACCTTTACCTTGACGGGGTACCTCATTCCCACCATCATCGACACCTTGGCGGCCAAGGACTATCACTACGAAGACATTTGGCCCGAAGACGTGATCCACAAAGGCTATGGCGGCGTGGACTGCGTGGAGGCGGGGGGCCCCAGCCGGTGCCGGTTGTGGCGGGTACGTGGTGGGGAAACCGTCAAACTGCTCAAGGAGTTGAACGCCTTCGACGAGTACGACATCATTTTGTTTGACGTGTTGGGGGACGTGGTTTGCGGTGGGTTTGCCGCCCCCCTCAACTACGCCGACTATTGTTTGATCGTCACCGACAACGGGTTTGATGCTCTGTTTGCCGCCAACCGGATTGCTGCCTCGGTGCGGGAAAAAGCGCGCACCCATCCCCTGCGTTTGGCGGGACTGATTGGCAACCGCACCCACAAACGGGACCTCATCGAAAAATACATTTCGCAAGTGCCCATGCCCGTGCTGGAAGTGTTGCCCCTGATCGAAGACATTCGGGTTTCCCGGGTCAAAGGCAAGACCCTCTTTGAGATGGCGGAAACCGATCCCAGCCTGAACTACGTCTGCGACTACTACCTGAACATCGCCGACCAACTATTGGCCCGGCCCGAAGGGGTGGTGCCCAACGACACCCCCGATCGCGATTTGTTTGCCCTGTTGTCCGATTTCTACCTCAACCCGCCCAAGGTGCCCGCCCTGGTGTGAGGGACGCGAGTATAGTCATTTCAAATGTGTTTGCGACAATCTTGCCCTCACCCCCAGCCCCTCTCCCAGAAA